>JAHDCB010000011.1:4862-17994 GCA_020630035.1 Gammaproteobacteria bacterium | reverse complement strand
GCAAACCAAGCCCATACAACGAGGCTTGGGCAGACCCGTTCGCTCTAAACTCTAGCAACAGCGTACATGAGCATTTTTTAACGAAGTATTTGCAAGTGGAATAGTTTTTAGAGGTGCCCTGTAGTTGCCAGGTGAGCAGCTGCGCACACAACCGGGATAAATTTCTTGGATGCTGCGGCAGGATACGTACAATAAGCCGCCCGGCTCGTTTCACCATCTATCACCCCGTAATATCATGCTTCAAGCGACTGAATTGCAAGCCCGCTTTTTACGCCTGCGTCAGAACCAGATGTTCGAGTTGTTTGTCATCTCGGTCATCGTGCTGTCTGCGTTGGTGATTGGTGCCAAGACGTATGCGATGCCGTCTGCCGTGTTACAGGCATTTGTGGTGCTGGATACGGCGATTACGGTGTTTTTCCTGGTCGAAATTCTGGTGCGGATGGTGGCTGAGGGCAATCTGCGGCGTTTTTTCCGCCAGGGCTGGAATGTATTTGACTTTGTTATTGTCGTCGCCAGCCTGATACCGGTCGAGGATAGTGAGGCGGCATTGCTCGGGCGGTTGTTGCGAATCTTCCGGGTATTGCGCCTGGTTTCGGTCATTCCGGAGCTGCGGGTGTTGCTGAATGCGTTTTTGCAGGCGATTCCGCGCATGGGGTATGTTGCACTATTGATGTTTCTGGTGTTTTACATCTATGGTGCGATTGGCAGCATGCTATTTCATGCGATCAACCCTGATTTGTGGTCGAACATCACGGTCTCTATGCTGACCCTGTTCCGGGTGGCGACATTTGAAGACTGGACTGATGTGATGTATGAGACGATGGCAGTGTATCCGCTGAGCTGGGTGTTTTATCTCACCTTTATCTTTATCGTCGCGTTTGTATTTCTGAATATGATGATCGGGATCGTACTGGAAACATTGCAGCGTGAACATGAGTCTGCTAAAGATCCGGCGGCGGAACCGATGCAGGTGCTGGATCAGCGTCTGCAAGTCATCACACAACAGCTACAGCGACTGGAACAATCTGGCTGCTGTCAGTCTTTTTCTACTCATAAGGAAACCTGATGCGATTGATGTTACTTGGCGGGCCAGGTGCTGGTAAGGGTACCCAGGCAAATTTTCTGACCACACACTATGGTATTCCCCAGATCTCGACCGGTGATATGTTGCGTGCTCAGGTGCGGGCGGGTACTGAGCTTGGATTGGCAGCAAAGCAGGTGATGGATAGCGGTGGGCTGGTTTCAGATGACATTATCATCGCGATGGTTAAAGAACGGGTCGCCCAGCCGGACTGTCAGTCGGGCTATCTGTTCGATGGCTTTCCACGGACTATCCCCCAGGCTGAGGCCTTGAGTGAGGCGGCGATCCCGCTGGATGCTGTGGTCGAAATTGCGGTGGATGATGCGGAGATTATTCGTCGTCTGTCCGGGCGGCGGGTGCATTTGCCCTCTGGGCGCACTTACCATGTTGAGTTTAATCCACCACAGGTGACTGGTCAGGATGATGTCACTGGTGAAGATCTGGTGCATCGGGATGATGACCATGCAGATACAGTGGCTCAGCGACTGGCGGTGTATCACGAACAGACGGCACCACTGATTGCGTATTACCAGCAGGCGGCAACAGCTGGGCAGAATCGCTATATCCGCATTGCAGGTGTTGGTGCTGTGGCGCAGATACAGCAACAGATTCTGGATGCATTGAGTACGGGCTGAATGGCGATTGCGCACACGGTGGCGCAGACCCTGGCGCTGGGACGTGACCGCCTGGCCCAGGCGCAGCAGGTACCAGCTGAGGCAGATCTGCTGCTGGCGCATCAATTGCAACGGGATCGCAGTTATCTGCTGGCACATCCGGAAGCAGAGCTAACGCCAGCCCAGATGGCCGACTATACCCAACTGATCGCGCAACGTTGTTCGGGTACACCGGTGGCCTATCTGATGGGTCATCGAGACTTCTGGAATCTGACGTTGCAGGTGAACGCGCATACCTTGATTCCAAGACCAGAGACTGAACACCTGGTTGAGCAGGCATTGTGTCTGGGGCCGACAACAGCCGCCTGGCAGGTGCTGGAGTTGGGTACTGGCAGTGGAGCGATTGCGCTGGCATTGGCACAGGCGCGCCCGACCTGGCAGGTCACTGCGGTGGATATCAGCTTTGATGCTCTGGCAGTCGCGCAACACAATGCAGCCCGGTATCAACTGGCTAATGTATGTTTTGCGCACAGTGACTGGTTTAGCTCCCTGACCGGGTGCTATGACCTGATTGTCAGCAATCCGCCATATATTGCGGCGGACGATCCGCATTTAACACAGGGTGACCTGCGGTTTGAACCACGTAATGCCCTGGTAGCCGGGGCGGACGGGCTGACAGCAATCCGGCATCTGATTAAACAGGCGCCAGCCTGGCTGGATTCTGATGGCTGGTTGTTGTTGGAACATGGTGCGACTCAGGGTGCGGCCTGTCGTGCTCTGTTGCAGCAGTGTGGTTATGGTGACATCTGTACTCATCAGGATCTGGCAGGCCTGGAGCGGCTGAGCGGTGGCAGATTGGTGAAACGCGAGGTATAAGCGGTTATGGACACAGTGACGCAGATAGCTGCGTTGCGTGAGCGGCTGGCGGCATGTCGGTCGCAGCGCATCGCATTGGTGCCGACGATGGGTAATCTGCATGCCGGGCATCTGGCACTGGTCGCGCAGGCTCGGCGTGCAGCTGATGTGGTGGTAGTCAGTATTTTTGTGAACCCGCTGCAATTTGGCGAAAATGAAGACCTGGCGCAATATCCGCGTACCTTGGCAGCAGATCAGGCGGCGTTAGTCCAGGCCGGGGTGGATGTGTTATTTTCACCGTCTGTGTCGGCACTATATCCGCGACCACTGACAGATCAGACCCAGGTATCGGTGCCGGGCATCAGCGATTTGTTTTGTGGAGCCTCCCGTCCGGGCCATTTTGTTGGTGTGGCGACGGTGGTGTGTAAGTTGCTGAATATCGTGCAGCCGGATATAGCGGTGTTTGGCCGCAAGGATTATCAGCAGTTGCATATTGTCCGGCAGATGGTGTTTGACCTGGCATTGCCGGTACAGATTCTGGCGGCAGAGACGGTACGTGAACCGGATGGGTTGGCACTGAGTTCGCGTAATCAGTATCTGTCTCCGGCTGAGCGAGCACTGGCGCCGCTCTTGTTTCAGCAGATACAACATACGGCGGCGCAGCTTGGTAAGATGCCGCCTGATCGGTTGGCATCTGAGCTGGCAGAGGGGTTGGATGCCGCTGGGTTTTGTACTGATTATGCCCGGATCGTGGATGCGGATAAGCTGATACCGTTGCACTCTGGTAGTGAGCACGCGGTGATTCTGGTTGCAGCCTGGCTGGGTCAGACCCGTTTAATTGATAATGATGTGGTGCCTTATTTCTCGTTTCAGCCTGAGGAAAGTTGATGTCGCTCAGTGAATTGACGGCAGTTTCGCCGCTAGATGGACGTTATGCGCAACAAACGCAGCCGTTGCGTGAAATTTTTAGTGAGTATGGTTTGTTAAAACGACGGGTGACGGTGGAGGTGCGTTGGTTGGCAACCCTGGCGCAATTGCACCTGGTGCCGGAGGTTCCGCCATTATCGCCTGAGACGCAGCGCTGGCTGGATGGGGTGGTCGCTGATTTTGATGTGTCGCAGGCGCAGCGAGTGAAGGCAATTGAGGCCACCACTCGGCATGATGTGAAGGCAGTCGAATATTATCTGAAGGAGGTACTTGCTACCTGTCCTGAACTGGCGCCGGTGGTCGAGTTTGTCCACTTTGCCTGTACCTCAGAGGATATCAATAATCTGGCACATGGTCTGATGTTACAGGAGGGGCGGGATGATGTGTTGCTGCCACTCATCACTCAGGTGATCGACAGGCTGCGGGAGATGGCGCATCAAAATACTTATCAGTCGATGTTGTCGCGTACCCACGGTCAGCCGGCGACACCGACTACATTGGGTAAGGAGCTGGCGAATGTTGTTGCCCGGCTGGAGCGGCAGTTGCAGCAGATCGGTGCCGTGCCGATCATGGGTAAGATGAATGGTGCCGTGGGTAACTATAATGCCCACAGGGTGGCCTATCCGGATGTGGACTGGCCGGTAGTCGGTGCTGAGTTTGTTACGTCTCTGGGGCTGGAGCCGAACCCATACACCACGCAGATAGAACCACATGATTATATGGCTGAGTTGTTTGATGCGCTGGCACGATGTAATCAGGTGCTGCTGGATCTGTGTCGCGATATCTGGAGTTATATCTCTATCGGCTATTTCGGGCAGAAGACGGTGGCGCATGAGGTGGGTTCGTCCACGATGCCGCATAAGGTAAATCCGATTGATTTTGAGAATGCCGAAGGTAATCTCGGCCTGGCGAATGCGTTATTTGGTCATCTGGCGTCCAAGTTGCCGGTATCTCGCTGGCAGCGCGATCTGAGCGATTCGACGGTATTGCGTAATATGGGAGTTGGCTTTGCCTACACCAGCATTGCGTTGCAGTCGATTTTACGCGGGCTGGATAAGCTGGAAGTGAATCAGGTGCGAATAACCGATGATTTGGTGCAGAACTGGGAGGTGATGGCCGAGCCGATCCAGACCGTGATGCGGCGTTATGGCGTGCCGGAGGCGTATGAAAAGTTGAAGGCATTAACCCGGGGTAAACAGATTGACAGAGCGCAGGTGGAAGCCTTTGTGCAGACGCTGGACATGCCACAAGAGGCCAAAGCGCGACTGCTGGAGCTGACACCCTGCAATTATCTGGGCTATGCGGTCGCGCTTGCCGGACAGATATAGCGAGTTATGCTAGAATAAAAGGCTTTACCTTGTTGTCTGCAAGAATGGCGTAATCCGCGTATGAGATCCCGCACATGACCGAATTTGCCAGGGAAGTCCTGTCCATCAGCCTCGAAGAGGAGATGCAACATTCCTACCTGGATTATGCGATGTCGGTCATCGTCGGGCGGGCATTACCGGATGTGCGTGACGGACTGAAGCCAGTGCACCGGCGCGTCCTGTACGCGATGGGCGAGTTGCATAACGACTGGAATAAGCCGTATAAAAAGTCCGCGCGGATTGTGGGTGATGTCATCGGTAAATATCATCCGCACGGCGACACGGCGGTCTACGATACCATCGTGCGTATGGCGCAGCCGTTTTCGCTACGCTATCTGCTGATTGACGGGCAGGGTAACTTCGGCTCCGTCGATGGGGACTCGCCCGCCGCGATGCGGTATACCGAAATCCGTATGTCGCGGATTGCGCATGAACTGCTCGCCGATATTGATCGTGAAACAGTCGACTTCACACCAAACTACGATGGCTCAGAACATGAGCCGAATGTCCTGCCTGCCCGTATCCCGAATCTGCTGATCAACGGCTCATCCGGCATTGCTGTCGGTATGGCGACCAATATCCCACCGCATAATCTTTCCGAAGTCATCCAGGGTTGTCTGGCACTGATAGATCAGCCAGAGATCACCATCGCCGATCTGATGACGCATATTCCGGCACCGGACTTTCCGACCGCAGCGATCATCAATGGTACCGCCGGAATACGCGATGCATATCGCACCGGGCGTGGCAAATTGCATCTGCGGGCCCGCACTGAATTTGAAGAGATGTCAGCGGGCCGCGAGCGCATTGTGGTCAGAGAGCTGCCATATCAGGTCAACAAGGCCAGGTTGCAGGAAAAGATCGCCGAGCTGGTGAAGCTGAAAAAAATCGACGGTATTACCGCAATCCGCGACGAGTCTGATAAGGACGGGATGCGGCTGGTGATTGAGCTGCGACGGGGCGAAGTGACCGAGGTGGTGCTGAACAACCTGTATCAGCATACTCAGATGCAGACAGTGTTCGGCATCAATGTGGTTGCGTTGGTGGATGGTCAGCCGCGTACCCTGAACCTGAAACAACTGCTCGAATATTTCATCCGTCACCGGCGTGATGTCGTCACCCGGCGCACCTTGTATGAACTGCGCAAGGCGCGGGCGCGGGCGCACGTGCTGGAAGGCTTGGCAGTTGCGCTGGCGAACATCGACGCAGTGATTGCGCTGATTAAGGCAGCGCCGAATCCAGCGACTGCCAGACAACAACTGGTGGCACGTACCTGGCACTCTGGTACGGTCGAGACGATGTTGGCGCGGGCCGGTGCTGAGGCATCCCGTCCGGAAGAGCTGGCACCGGAGTATGGTCTGGTTGACGGCGGTTACCGCCTGACTGAAGTGCAGGCGCAGGCAATCCTGGATCTGCGGCTACACAAACTGACCGGGTTGGAACAAGACAAAATCATCCAGGAATATACCGATATCCTGGAAAAAATTGCCGGATTGCTGGAGGTTCTGTCAGATCCGGACCGGCTGATGCAGGTAATCCGGGATGAGCTGAGTGCGATTGCGGAACAATTCGGTGATGCGCGTCGTAGTGAAATTCGGCATGATCAGGCAGATCTGACCCTGGAGGATCTGATCACACCGGAAGACGTGGTCGTGACCTTATCGCACCAGGGCTATGCAAAATCCCAGCCGCTACACGTGTATCAAGCACAACGGCGTGGCGGTAAGGGTAAGATTGCGACCGCTATCAAAGACGAAGACTTCATCGACCGGCTGTTCATCGCGAATACGCACGATACGATCCTGTGCTTTTCCAGCCGGGGTAAATGTTACTGGCTGAAGGTCTACGAATTACCACAAGCCGGACGCACCGCACGTGGGCGACCGATGGTTAACCTGCTGCCGCTGGCGGATGGTGAGCGGATTAATGCTGTGCTGCCGGTACGAGACTATGCAGCCGACCGCTACGTCTTTATGGCAACTGCCGCAGGCATCGTGAAAAAGACTGCCCTGAGCGAGTTTTCCAATCCGCGCAGTGCGGGCATCATAGCGATCAACCTGCGGGATGATGATCAGTTAATCGGGGTTGAGCTGACCGATGGTGAACAGATCATCATGCTCTCCAGCACAGCCGGTAAGGCGACCCGGTTTGTTGAAACCCAGGTGCGTGCGATGGGCCGACAGGCAGCAGGCGTGCTTGGCATGCGACTCAAGCCGGAACAACAGGTGAACTCGCTGATCATCGGCGATCAGGGTGACGTGCTGACTGCCAGTGAACAAGGCTATGGCAAACGTACCCCAATTGACCAGTATCCGGTGCGAGGCCGTGGAGCCTCCGGTGTGATCTCCATCCGCACCAGCGAACGCAATGGCGGACAGGTCGGGGCAGTGCGAGTGCAACCGGGCGACGAAGTGATGCTGATCACCGATGGTGGCACACTGGTCAGAACACGCAGTGACGAAGTCTCACAAGTCAGTCGTGATACCCAGGGTGTCAGCCTGATTCGCCTGAGCAAAAACGAAAAACTGACCGGTATCGTCACCCTGCCGGTCTTACCTGAAACACCTGAGACAGACGAATAACGTATGGCAAAAGAAGATGTGATCGAAATGGATGGCACAGTGGTTGATACCCTGCCCAACACCACATTTCGCGTAGAGTTGGAAAACGGCCATGTGGTCAATGCGCATATCTCCGGACGGATGCGCAAAAACTACATTCGCATCCTGACCGGCGATAAAGTTAAGGTCGAAATGACCCCGTATGATCTGACTAAAGGTCGTATCACCTATCGCGAGCGCTAAACCGAACTCTGTATGCACTGGCTGATTGCGTTTGCAGCAGGCGCGAGTACTGTACTTGCGTTTGCGCCTTATGGGATTGGTCTGGTTGCGGTCCTTACCCTGGCCCTGTTGTACTGGCAACTAAACCAGGCAGAGACCATCAGGCAGGCGCTTGGCATTGGCTATGCGTTCGGCCTTGGCCTGATGGGCTTTGGTGTTGCCTGGCTACACAACAGCATCTCCCAGTTTGGTGGTGTCGGGCCAGTCGCAGCGATTGCGATCACGGTGCTGTTCATCACGATAGTCAGCCTGTATTTTGCGCTGTTTGCCGGCATCTACCACACCCTCAGCCGCTACTTCAGCACCCGGGCGGCATTACTCGGTTTAGCACCACTGTTATGGGTGAGTGTCGAGGCACTGCGCAGTTGGTTGTTCACCGGCTTTCCGTGGTTAGTCATCGGATACAGCCAGACCGACCTGCCATTGGCAGGCTATGCGCCGATCGTTGGCGTGCTCGGTATCAGTTGGCTGGTTGCCTTGAGTGCCGGACTACTCCACGACTGGCGCAACCGTTGGAGCTGGGCAGGCCAGGTCATCCTCTGGGGACTGGGAGCATTTCTCACGCAGCATACCTGGACCCAGCCAACTGGTGAGCCGTTCCAGGCCAGTCTGATCCAGGGCAACATCGCACAACAACACAAATGGCAACCGAGCTGGTACCAGAAAACGATACAGCGTTATCGCCGCCTGACTGAACAAGTAGCTGACAGCGAGCTGGTGATCTGGCCGGAAACGGCGATTCCAGCTTATAACACCCAAGTTGAAACCAGCTTGCTGCGGCCATTGCACGCTATGCTGCAAGTGCAGCAACGTGATCTGCTGACCGGCATTGTCGTCAAACAAAATGATCGTTACTACAATGCGATGATCAGCCTGGGGCAGTCCGGACGACAGGCCTACTACAAACGGCACCTGGTTCCGTTTGGTGAATACCTGCCGGGCAAGACCTGGCTACAGCCGATCCTGGACTTTATCCGGATTCCGATGTCGGACTTCTCCGCAGGTACCAGCGATAAGCCGGTACTGAGGCTTGCCGGGCAACTTGCAGGCGTGGATATTTGCTACGAAGATGCGTTTGCCAGGGAAGTGATGCGTGCTCTACCAGAAGCAGGCTACTTGATCAATGCGAGCAACGATGCCTGGTTCGGCGACTCACTTGCCCCTCATCAGCACTTGCAAATCGCGCGGATGCGCGCCCAGGAGACAGAACGTTACCTGTTGCGTGCGACCAACACTGGCATCTCAGCGATCATCAATGCAAAGGGCCAGATCCAACAACAAGCTAACCAGTTTACGACTGCTGCCGTGACCGGCACAATTCAGCCCCGACAAGGTATGACCCCATATACGATATGGGGTGATAATCTTTTAATAGCTTTTTGTATGTTTATTTTCATCTGGTGGGGCTTCACAAAAAGTGTTTCAGAATACCTGGTTTTCAGGGCGAAACTAAATCATATTTTTTTCAGGAGAATATAGGGCAACATGAATATTGAGCAAGCTAAAGAAATTGTCAGGCAAGTTATCTTGGAAGCATTAGAAGAGAAAAAAGATATTGCTGATGATGATCAGTTAGTTGGTGGAGCAGCTTTGCTTGACTCAATGAAACTGGTAGAAGTTTGTTTGGCGCTAGAAGATATTTCTAATGAGCATGGGTTTGAGTTTGACTGGACATCCGATGCAACTATGTCAAAATCACGCAGTATGTTCAGAACAGTCATATCTCTTGCCGAAGAGTTCGCGAAACAGTCTGGTGAGTGAAAAATGATAGTAATTACTGGAGCAAGTAAAGGTTTAGGGGCAGCTATCGCAGAGCGTTTAAAGTCGAAAGACAAAATAGTTGTTGGTTTGGCACGAGATACAAGTCAAATGACAATAGACAATGTCGCATGTGATATAAGCTCTTATATGGCGGTTAAAAATGCTGTTCGGGAAATAAAAAAACGCGGCGAATGTTTAGAAGCTGTTATTAATGCAGCAGGTGTGGCTTCCATGAATATGGCGGTTACAACGAATGAAAAAACAGTTCAGCATCTGATTCAGACTAATTTAATTGGTACGATTTATTGTTGTCAACTCTTTGCCCCATTGATGTTACGTCAAAAGTATGGCTCATTTATTAATTTTTCTACAGTAGCTGTAGCCCTTGCTCTTAAAGGTGAGTCTGTTTACGCTGCATCCAAGGCAGGTGTTGAAACATTTTCACGTACTTTTGCCCGGGAAATGGCTGACTTCAATGTGCGTGTTAATTGCATCGCGCCAGGCCCTATCAGAACAGACCTGCTGCGTGGTATAACTGAAGAACAAATCAATAATATTGTATCGCAGCAAATCGTTCCCAGAGGGTTTGGAAAACCTGATATATGTGATTTAGTGGAGTTGCTATTAGATGATAAATCAGCTTCATTAAGTGGCCAAGTGTTAAATGTAGGTGGTATTTAAGTGAATTTGATAGAAAAGATAAGTAAAAGATGGCAAGGAGTTAGTTGTCCTTTCCTGATTTATAAAGAAAGCGAATTGTGTTTTGATGATATTAAAAAACAGGAATCAACTGATTTATCTGAAGTAAGATCAGGCGATGTTGTTGCCTTAATTGGTGATTTCGATCCAAAAACAATTGTTACATTGCTGCACTTGATCGATAAAGATGTTATTCTTGTCCCACTTACAGAAGAAACTCGAAGCCAACATGATTACTTTTTCGAGTCGGCATTTGTTGATGTTGTTATTGAAGGTGGCGTAGTCACCAGACGTAAACATCAAAGACAGCATGCGTTGATACAAAAATTACGGTTTGAAAAGCGCGCAGGCCTTATTTTATTTTCAACTGGTACTACTGGTCGACCTAAAGCGATATTACATGACCTGACCTTGTTTTTGCAGCGCTTTGAAACACCGCGCCCGACATTAAGGACGTTGAACTTTCTACTGTTTGACCATATTGGCGGGCTCAACACACTTCTGCATACCCTTTTTAATAAAGGTACTATTATTGCCCCTGATAGCCGGGCAGTTGAAGATATATTAAATATCTGTCAGAAATACCAGGTAGAAGTACTACCAACAACGCCGACGTTTTTACGGATGATGCTTATCAGCGGCTTGATACCTGATAAACTCCCGAAAAGCTTGAGAATTATTACTTATGGCACAGAGCGGATGGATCAACCAACTCTGGATGAGTTATGTCGGCTGCTTCCGGATACCGATTTCAGGCAGACATTTGGTATGTCTGAATTGGGTATTGTTCGTGTAAAAAGTGAAGCGCGTGATAGTCTATATATGCAAATCGGTGGAGAAGGTGTAGAGACCAGAGTAATTGATGGCGTGCTTGAAATACGTTCACAGACCAGGATGTTAGGCTATCTGAATGCTGACTCGCCGTTTGATGAAGATGGTTGGTATAACACCAAAGATATTGTTAATGAGAAAAATGGCTTTTATCAAGTTACAGGGCGTACAACTGAAGTTATAAATGTCGGTGGTCTGAAGTTTATGGCATCAGAAGTTGAGCATGTAGCACTTATGTTTGATGGAGTTGAGTTGGCTAAAGCAATTGGTAAAGAAAATCCAATAACTGGTCAGCATGTCGAATTAAAGATTCAAATGGAAAAGGGTAAAGATTTGAACAAAAGAGACCTCATTTTTTATTGTAAGAATAGACTCCAGTCACATATGGTGCCCAGGAAAATTGATGTTGACCCAGTTGCTGTAAATCATAGATTTAAAAAAGGCTAAGGTGATGGATAAGTTCTTAGTTGTTGGTACAGGAGGATTGGCCCGAGAGTTTACGGAGTTTTTCAAAGATCAGATTGATATTGTTGGTTATATATCTGATGATATCAAAGAGTATCAGAGTTGCGGTTTGCCTGGTGTGTTTTATTCTGACCCAATAACTCCTGATATTGTTGGTACAAATAAGTGCGTAATTGCGATTGGCAGCCCCTCCATTAGACAAAAATTCTCTAGAAAGTTGAAAGCTAGTGGCTTTCAGTTTCCAAGTATTATTCATACGACTTCCGTAGTGAGTTATGAAGTATTAAGTGAAGGTGTTGTAGTATCTCCATTATGCACAATAGGGCCAAATGTTAACATCGGGAAATTTGTTTATTTGAATTTCATGGTGGGTATTGGTCATGATTGTTGCATTTCTGACTATACCCAAATAAATCCCGGCGCGCAAGTTGGTGGTTTTAGTGAGATTGGTAAGTCTGTATTAGTAGGCTCAAATGCAACGATCAGGCAAAATTTAAAAATTGCTGAAAGAAGCATAATAAGTTCTGGGGCTGTCGTATTAAGTAATATACACTCAAGTGTTACCGTTATAGGCAATCCAGCTAGAAAGTTAAAATTTACGTAGCTGTAATTCATATGGTAAATATTATCAGCACAGACCAGGCCCCACAGGCAATAGGTACCTACTCCCAGGCAATTCGCACTGGTGATACAGTTTACCTGTCCGGGCAGATACCGCTGCAACCGGATACCATGACGCTGGTGACAGGCGACATCACCGACCAGATCCGTCAGGTATTCGACAACCTGCGAGCGGTCGCTCAAGCAGCTGGCGGCAGCCTGGCTGATATCGTTAAGCTGAATATCTATCTGACCGACCTGGAACATTTTGCTGTGGTTAACCAGATTATGGCTGAGTATATCGCTGAGCCCTATCCGGCACGGGCTGCGGTTGGTGTCGCAGCCCTGCCAAAAGGTGCGCAGGTCGAGATGGATGCGGTGCTTGTTTTAGACAGAGCTACCTAGCGACAGCATGGTCGCTGAAGAGCCACTGATCCGGATTCGCGATCTGCATTATGCACATGGTGACCACCCCATCTTCTCCGGGGTCAACTTGGATATTCCACGTGGCCAGATCACTGCGATCATGGGACCCTCTGGTACCGGTAAGACTACCTTACTCAAATTGATCACCGGTCTGCTGACACCAGATACCGGCAGCATACAAATAGACGGGCAATTGATCCATCAGCTCACTACCCCACAACTGTATCAACTACGGATGCGGATGGGGATGTTGTTCCAGAGTGGGGCATTGCTGACAGATCTCAGCGTATACGACAATGTGGCGCTGCCATTGTGCGAACATACCCAGCTCTCCGTCAGCATGATTCGTAAATTAGTACTGCTGAAGCTGGAGGCAGTCGGATTGCGCGGTGCCAGCGAGCTGATGCCAGCACAATTGTCTGGTGGTATGGCGCGTCGGGTCGCGCTGGCGCGAGCCATTGCCCTGGATCCGACCATGATCCTGTACGATGAACCGTTCACCGGTCAGGATCCGATCTCTATGGGGATTCTGGTTAAGCTGATTCGGCAATTGAATGATGCTGCCCAGCTGACCAGTCTGCTGGTGTCACACGACGTAACAGAAACACTGCGTATCGCAGATCAGGTTTGTTTGATCGCACAACAACATGTGGTCGCGCAGGG
>JAHDCB010000011.1:0-4762 GCA_020630035.1 Gammaproteobacteria bacterium | reverse complement strand
GTGGGGATGGTGCTTGCATTACAAGGGTATGTGATATTGGCTCGATTTGGTGCAGACACAGCACTTGGGTTGATGGTATCAGCCGCACTGGTGCGTGAACTAGGCCCGGTACTCGCAGCTTTGCTGTTTGCCGGGCGAGCCGGATCAGCAGTCACCGCAGAAATCGGCCTGATGAAAACGACAGAACAAATCTCCAGCCTGGAAATGATGGCAATTGATCCGGTACGCCGGATACTGGTGCCGCGTTGGATTGCCGGGAGTGTTTCAGTCCCCTTGCTGGCTGCGTTATTCAGCGCGGTCGGCATCGTCGGTGCCTGGCTCCTCGCTAAGCTGATGCTAATGCTGGATGACAGTGCCTTCTGGAGTGGCATGCAATTCGGGATAGACTTTGCCGATGACATCCTGAACGGTGTAATCAAATCCGCCGTATTTGGCTGCATCGTGACCTGGATCGCCATCTACCAGGGTTATCACGCAACTCCTACCTCGCAGGGCGTCAGCCAAGCGACTACCCGCACCGTCGTACAAAGCTCCCTCCTGGTATTAGGTACCGACCTGATCCTCACTTATGCCATGTTTGGCACCTTCTGAATACACCCAGTCTACTTTCGCGCCGGGCTTAAATCCGACGACCAGCTCCTGAAGCACCTTCAGCATCCCATCCACATCATGAGTGCGTAGAACCGTATTCAGCTGATCCAGATTTGTTTGCAGTTGTTCCCATGCAACAAATGCATCCTGTGCTCGCATGATCTTAGGGTGTTGTGTTGGTAGAGGGTTGTCACCCAGCAACAATTCCTCATACAACTTCTCACCCGGGCGCAGGCCCGTTACCTCAATCTCAATGTCACCTTCCGGGTTATGTTCATCGCGCACCGTTAGCCCGGACAGCTCCACAATACGCTGAGCAAGATCCGCAATCTTTACCGGTTTGCCCATATCCAGCACAAACACATCACCACCCTGAGCCATGGCGCCGGCCTGAATCACCAACAGGGCAGCTTCAGGAATTGTCATAAAAAAGCGATTGATGTCACGATGCGTCAGGGTAATTGGCCCGCCATCCTGAATTTGCTGGCGAAATCGGGGAATTACAGAACCGGATGAACCCAGCACATTGCCAAACCGGACCATAGAAAGCCGAGTGACTTGCTCAGTACGGTGCGCAAACAGAGCCTGTAAACACAGTTCTGCCAGACGTTTGCTGGCGCCCATCACATTCGTCGGGCGCACTGCCTTATCGGTAGAGATCAGCACAAAGTCTGTCACACTGGCCTCTATTGCCGCTTGTGCTGTAATTAGCGTGCCAAACACATTGTTCCGGATGCCTTCGGCAAGATTATGCTCGACAATTGGCACATGTTTATAAGCGGCGGCATGATAAATTGTGTCCGGCTGCCAGGTTTCGAGGAGCTGATGCATACGTGTTGCATCAGCTACAGAGCCAAGCAGAGGAATAAGGCGACTTTTTGGCGAATTGCCCTGAGTTACCTGGCCTTCGAGTTCATTATGGATAGCGTATAAAGCATACTCGCTGATTTCGACTAATAACAAACAGGTAGGTTGTTGCCGCAGAATTTGTCGACATAACTCGCTACCAATTGACCCACCGGCACCTGTAACTAAAACGGCCTTACCAGTGATATTTTTGCTAAGCAGTGCATGATCAGGAGCAACCGATTCGCGGTTGAGCAGATCATCAATATCCAGTTCACGCAAGTCAGAGAATGTGACATTCCCCTTTGCCAGATCAACGATACCAGGTAGGGTGCGTACTGCAACAGGGTGGTGTCGTATCTGCTCCAGGATAGTGTGTCTTCTGCGCCGACTGGCAGAGGGCACGGCCAGCAAAATTTGTGATATTTGTTCAGATACAACCAAATGTCCGAGTTTCTTTGGTGAGTGAACCGGGAGATGATTTAACCTACGTCCCTGCAAATGCTGATCATCGTCAATAAAGCCGACTATGCGCATAGCGGTGCTGTTGTGCAGAGTGGTTGCCAACTGCTGTCCTGCATTCCCTGCCCCGTAGATCAGGGTATTGGCTGGATTGATGTTTGACAGGCGTAGGTTATTACCACCCAGCCAGTGATATGCCAGTAAACGTGAACCGCCAATTGCAAAAAAAAGTAGTAGTGGTTGTATAAGGCCGATAGTGTTGGGTACATCAGCAATATTGATGCTGATCAACAATGTTGCATATAGCAAGCTGTACAGGCCGATAGCCTGACTGATAGCCAGCATGGCAGACCAGCCGGCATAGCGAAAGATGGCGTGGTACAGGCCAAAGATCGTGAACAGAGGTAAAGCCAGTACAGTCGAAGCGGCAGCAGAGGAAAGCAGCGGGTCTGTGAAACTAGGCGGTTCCCCCAATCGCAAACAGAAGGCCAGCCAGGTTGTGAATATGCAAAGACTAACGTCTATGGCCAGTGCAATGCCACGTTTGATAGTGTGGGGAAGAGCGAGGACAAAGGTGTGCATGTGCTGTTGCAGAGTATGCAGACAGAGTAGGGAGGGTGTACTGAGAGGCATGGATTAGGCAAAAAATGTTGCGTCAGATGAAGCCTGTTGCAGTACAGAGGTGATGATTTGGCTTGTTTTGTTGATTTCAGCAAGTGTAAGCGTGGGATGCACCAGAAACATCAGACTGGTTTCGCCGAGTGTTCTGGCATTGGGAAGGCGTTGTATTGGACGGTAGTTGGTATTGTCAAAGGCCTTTTCCAGATAGACCTCGGAACAACTGCCGGGATAGCAAGGCACACCTGTAGCACTGATTTCGGTGATGATGCGGTCACGGTTCCAGCCAGAAGCTAGATTTTCCGGGCGCACGAAGCAGTAATATTTGTAATAGGCGTGTATGCAGTCGGGTGTGCAAGATTGAGAGTCTGTCTCAGACGAGCAATCTTGATGGCTGTAGAATGGTGTCAGGCGGATACAGCCGTTTGGTTTGGCATAGGGTATCAAGGCTTCGGTAATTGTGGCGGCATAGGTATTGCGCTGGTCGGTCCATTCGGGCATACGCTGTAATTGGATGCGGCCAATGACGGCCTGCATTTCGGTCATGCGGGCGTTGGTGCCGAATTCTTCGTGCAGCCAGCGGAATCCGGGTGGGTGTTCGCGTTCGTGCACGGCGGCGTAGCTTTTGCCGTGGTCTTTGTGTGCCCACATTTTGCGCCATAAGGCGTCGTCGTTGGTGGTGACCATTCCGCCTTCACCGCCGGTGCTCATGATTTTGTCCTGGCAGAATGACCAGCAGCCGATGTTGCCGATGGCCCCGACACTTTGGCCTTTGTAGCGGGCCCCGTGCGCTTGGGCACAGTCTTCTATCACGCGTAGTTGGTGTTCTGCAGCAAGGGTCAGAATCGGGTCCATGTCGCAGGGCCAGCCAGCCAGGTGCACACAGATGATGGCGCGTGTGTTTGGGGTCAGCACGGCAGTGATGGTGTCGGCGGTGATGTTCTGGCTGTCGAGGTCGACGTCGGCGAATACAGGTTTGGCACCGACTTGGATGATGCTGGAGACGCTAGCGAGGAAGGTGCGTGGGCTGACAATGACGTCATCCCCAGGGCCGACGTCTAGCGCCCGAAGAGCAATTTCCAGGGCGATGGTGCCGTTCGCCAAGGCAATGGCGTGCTGGGTGCCGGTCCAGGCAGCAAATTCTTTTTCGAAGGTTTGGCCTTTGTTGCCAGTCCAGTAGTTGACCTGGTTTGATAACAGCACTTGTTGCACAGCGTTTGCTTCTTCTTCAGTAAAGCTGGGCCAGGGCGCGAAAGAGGTGTTGAGCATAGGTTTCAGATAGGTCGTGCGGGGACACCCGCTGCACAGGTGTTATCCGGTATATCGGTGATGACGGCAGAGCCGGCGCCGATGGTGAGATTGTGTTTGATGCTGGCACCAATGCCGATCCAGCTGTTTTCGCCGACGATGATGTTGCCTGCCAGGTGTGCACCAGGGCTGATATGGACACCGTTGGCTAAGTGGCAGTCGTGGTCTATGCTGGCGCTGGTGTTGATGATGCTGGCGACTCCGATGGTGGTGCCAGGTTGTATGATGGCGCCGGCACAGACAATGCTGCCGTCTCCCAGGTTTGCACTGGCTGCCAGATAGGCGGTGGGGTGTTTCAGGGTGGCGAGCGGGTGTTGTGCGTGTTGTATTTGCCGGGTTTTGTGCAGGCGGGCCTGGTTGTCGCCGATGGCGACTAGGATGCCGGTGTAGCGGTGGCCTTGTTGGAGCAGGGTTGCGGTGTCGCCGACGATGGATCGGTTTTCGATGTGTTGTTGGGTGGGCCAAGTATCGTCGTAGTGGTGGATGGGTTCCCAGCCACACTGTTGGGCGGTG
Source organism: Gammaproteobacteria bacterium (assembly GCA_020630035.1). GTDB lineage: Bacteria > Pseudomonadota > Gammaproteobacteria > Chromatiales > Chromatiaceae > JAHDBG01. The sequence continues at coordinate 424 of JAHDCB010000011.1, read as the reverse complement.
TCGGCAACCACTTTGCCGTGCCCACTGGCGCCGAATATCGCGAGCAGTTTCATTGCCGGGTGCCGGTGAATTGAGGCATGGTGACGTCGTTATCGGCGTGGATGTCGCTGCGGGTCAGAACTTTTTTGATGGTGAGCAGTAGTATTTTGAGGTCTAGCCAGAGGCTTTGATGGTCGACGTACCAGATGTCCAGTTGGAAGCGCGCTTCCCAGGAGATGGCGTTGCGTCCGTTGATTTGTGCCCAGCCGGTGATGCCGGGGCGTACTGCCAAGCGTCGGGCTTGTTCGGGAGTATATAGCGGTACATATTCCATCAGCAGTGGGCGTGGCCCAACCAGGCTCATATCCCCTTTCAGAACGTTCCATAGTTCGGGGAGTTCATCTAGGCTGGTTGAGCGTAACCATGCACCAAATGGAGTCAGGCG
>JAHDCB010000178.1 GCA_020630035.1 Gammaproteobacteria bacterium | reverse complement strand
GTGATCGATGAGCGTAGACCATCCCCCCGTCACGTGTGATAACAACCGGGCGGGTAAAGCAGGCATAGCATTGCTCAAGGGTTGTATACATGCCTGACGCGCCGGGTAAAACATGGATCCGTTATAGTCAGCGTGTGGACGCCGTCATTGCCTATATTCACGCCCACCTGGCCGATCCACTCAACAGTGATACTCTGGCAGAGGTGGCGCATTTGTCACCCTACCACTGGCATCGTATCTATAAGGCGGTTACCGGAGAGTCAGCGATGACTACGGTAAAACGCAGCAGAATGCATAAGGCGGCGGCGGAGTTACTGCGCACAGATTTGTCGATACAGGCAATTGGTCAAAGTGTCGGGTATCCCCGGCTGCATTCATTCAACCGAACGTTCAAAGCATACTATGGCATGGCGCCGGGCCAATTTCGCCACGCGAATAGCCGAAACACAGATTCAGCCATATCAACATCGGCCTTCAATCCTGCACGTTATCAGGTAACCCTTGACACAAAGCCCGACATGCATCTGATCGGTTTATGGCATCAGGGTGACTTCATGGAAATAGGCAGAACGTTTGAAGCTGTCATGGCGCAGTGCAGCATACACGGCTTGATTGAGACGGAACCGGTCACTGCAGGTGTCTACTATTCAGACCCGGAGGTCACCGGTGTCGATGCCTTGCGCAGCTTTGCGGGTGTCAGCGTCGCAGCCGACATCAACCCCCCTGATGAACTGCAAAAGATTATCTACCCCGGTGGTCGATTTGCCAGCATGATACATACGGGCCCATACGCCTTGTTGAACCAAAGTTATCACTGGCTGTTCGGCTGCTGGTTACCGGCTTCGAATGAAGCGGTGAAAGATCAGCCCTGTTGCGAAATCTATCTCAATGCGCCCGTGCAGACAGACCCGTCAGAACTGCGAACCGCCATTTGCCTGCCGATCCAATCATGATTCGCTTACCAGCCATGTAGTACAAACTGCGCCACCAGAATCAATGCCAGCACGGCAAGCAGGTAGCGCAGCCACCGCGCATACTTCTGCTGAGGAATATGTGCACCGAATCGCTGACCGGCCAGCAAAGACAACAATGCCACAGCCGCCAGCGGTATGGTTTTGATCAACAACGCGACAGACACCAGACCGGTCACAAAGAACACGGCTATCTGACTGAGTTTTCCTATCAGAAAACACAGATTCATCGCAGTGACCATTTCCGCGCGTGCCACGGCTGCGGACAAAAAGTAGATCAGCAAAACGGCAACCATGACATTCGTAGTGCCGGCGGCAAACCCGGCAGCCAGACCAACCACAACCAGCACTGCGGTGCGATTATATTGAAGCCAGCCCTGCGGCAGCGTCCCCTGATGCTGCGTCCAGAGGAAGATAAGGATCAACAGCGCCAGCAACAGACGAAAGATCTCGGCGCCGGTAACGGCCAGTACGCTCGATCCGACCAGCGCCCCTGCCATCGAAGCGATAGCCAGCGGCATATACTTCATTGCAACACCACTGAAGTCTTTCTGCGTGGTGATACTGGCCAGATTGACGATCGCAGTGGGCAGAAGCGTAATGATAATCGCCAGCCGGACATCGACAAAAACGGCAATGATCGGTGTTGCCACCAGCGGAAATCCCAGCCCCAGTGCACCATGCACCAAACCCGCAAACACCATCACCGGGATCGTGGCCAGCACTGCCATCCACGATAGTGAAACTACGTCGGCCATCTTGCGTCCCGGTATCTATGCAGCCGGCACGGTAGCACAGCTTCGTAATGCCAGCGCAAAACCTGTCAGGCGGCCTCGTACTCAGCTGCAGCAAGCTTGATGCACACGGTGACCAGTTCCATCGCCTGCTGTACTTCTTCCAGTGGCGGACGGGTCGGCGCGAGCCTGATGTTGCAGTTCCCGGGGTCGATGCCATCGGGAAAGGTTGCCCCGGTCGGCGTCAGCGCCAGGCCGGCATCTTTGGCAAGTTCAACCACTCGAGCGGCAATTGGTTGCCGGGTATCCAAACTGACAAAGTACCCGCCGAGCGGGTTGGTCCAGGTGGCCAGATTCAAATTACCGAGCTCGTCATTCAACACCTGCTGCACACAATCAAACTTGGGTTTGAGAATTTTTGCGTGGTCCTGCATGAGTCCCTCGAGCCCACCCGGGTACTGCCTCATGAACAGCACATGTCGCCACTGCTCCGCTTTGTTGGGGCCGATGGTCTGTGTGTTAAGCGCAGCTGACCAGTACTTGATATTGGATTCCCCCATAGCGGCGAGTGACAGTCCACCACTGGCAAAGGTCACTTTAGAGGTCGAGCCGAACAGCAACACACGCTCTTCTGTACCATGCTGTTGTGCAAGACGCAGCAGGTTGGGCACGGCTGGCGGATTGTCAGCCAGGTGGTGCACTGCGTAGGCATCGTCGGCGAAGACAGTGAAGTCTTTGGCTGCCGCCTCAAAGGTCACCAGACGCCTGGCCATCTCTTCGGACAAACTATCGCCGGTCGGATTGCTGTAGGTAGGTACAAAAAAGATCCCTTTGATACTTTCATCTGCTGCGGCCAGTTTCTCGACCGCATCCATGTCAGGTCCCTGATTAGTCATCCCCACCGTGACCAGTTCGAACCCGAGCGCTTTGGCCAGCGTGAAGTGCCGATCGTAACCGGGTACGGTGACGATCAGTTTGGGGTGCTGGTTTACCCAGGGCTGTTCGCTGTTCAACACACCCCGCAGCAGCGCCCACGACAGAATCTTAGCCATGAAGTCGAGGCTGGAGTTATTGCCGATTATGACCTCGTCCGGACTGACCCGCAGTTGTTCACAAAACAATTCACGTGCCTCTCGCAAGCCGAGCACACCCCCCGGGTAATTGC
>JAHDCB010000177.1 GCA_020630035.1 Gammaproteobacteria bacterium | reverse complement strand
GGACGGGTATTCTGGCGACCCTCGGAGAGCAGATCAGAATAACGCTTGCCAGAAATCTGTGGTAGCAAATTACCACATCAGTTTGAATCGCACCCGTCGGTACGTCTGAAATATTCAGGAAGAAGCAACTGGTTTACGCCCGCGGGCAACGCCTAAGGCGCCGGAACGAATGGTTTCCAGTATCATGCTGTCGTCCAGCGTGTCTATAAAGGCATTCAGCTTAGCACTGTCACCGGTGATTTCGATCACATAATGCGTGGGTCCGATATCAATGATATGCCCGCGAAAGATATCTGCCAGCCGTTTCAGCTCGGTACGCATTGTGCCTTCAGCACGCACCTTGACCATCATCAGCTCGCGCTCAATGTGCACCCCCTCAGTCAGGTCGATTACCCGGGTGACATCCACCAGCTTGTTCAGTTGTTTGATGATCTGTTCGATCACCTGATCACTCCCGCTGGTCACCAGCGTAATCCGCGATAAGGTCGGATCTTCAGTCGGAGCGACGGTCAGCGATTCAATATTGTAACCACGTGCAGCAAACAACGTCGCCACACGAGCGAGGGCACCAGCAGCGTTTTCCAACCAGACTGAAATGATATGTCGCATCAGGCCAGCTCCCGTTCGGTAGTCAGGTTGGGTGACAGGTGCATCTCATGATGACCTTTGCCAGCAGCGATCATCGGATACACATTTTCAGACGGGTCTACCACGATATCCAGAAATACCAACCGATCTTGCTGGGCAAATGCCTCGCGGTAGGCATCTTCCAGATCAGCCGGATCAGTGACCCGGATGCCGACATGCCCGAAGCTTTCAGCCAGTTTGCAGAAGTCCGGCAGGGCATCAACGTATGAGTGTGAATAGCGGCTGTCGTAGAAAAACTCCTGCCACTGCCGCACCATACCCATATAGCCATTGTTCAGCAGCACCACCTTCACCGGCAGGTCATATTGTTTACAGGTGGCCAATTCCTGGATACACATCTGAATGCTGGCTTCACCCGTGATGCAGGCGACAGTCGCCTGCGGAAATGCCTGTTGCACACCCATTGCAGCCGGCAGGCCAAAGCCCATGGTGCCAAGTCCGCCTGAATTGATCCAGCGGCGCGGCTGATCAAACGGATAAAACTGTGCCGCAAACATCTGATGCTGCCCGACATCTGAGGTCAGATAAAAATCATGCTCACAGGTAACCCGGTACAAGGCCTCTACTGCAGCCTGTGGCTTGATAATGGTATCACTCGGCTGATAGGCCAGCGACCGGACAGAACGCCAGGTCTCAATTTGTTGCCACCAGGTATCCAGATGGGACTGATTGATTTGATGATGCTGTGGCCTGAGCAATGCAGTGATATCACTCAGTACCTGACGTACCTGGCCGACAATCGGGATATCCACCCGCACTGTCTTGGCAATTGAGGCGGGATCCACATCAATGTGAATAATATTGGCATTCGGGCAGAACTGAGAGACCTGACCAGTAACCCGGTCGTCGAAACGAGCACCGATAGCAATCAGCAGATCAGCCTCGTGCATCGCCATATTCGCCTCATATGTGCCGTGCATACCCAACATGCCGAGAAACTGCCCGTCAGTACCCGGATAGGCGCCCAGCCCCATCAGGGTACTGGTGATCGGAAAGCCGGTTAAAGAGACAAACTCACGCAGCGTATCTGAGGCTTCACCCAGAATCACACCACCGCCGGTATAGATAACCGGTTGTTGTGCCTGCAGAATTGATTCAACCGCCTTATGGGTTTGCCCAATATGGCCCTTCACCATCGGGTTATATGAACGCATCTGCGGTGTATCCGGGTAACGATACGGAATTTTAACGGCCGGGTCGGTAATGTCTTTCGGAATATCCACGACCACGGGGCCGGGACGACCTGTCGCGGCGATATAAAATGCCTTGCGCAGCGTGTCAGCGATATCCTCCGCCCGCTTGACCAGAAAATTATGTTTGACACAGGGGCGGGTGATACCAACAGTATCCACTTCCTGAAATGCATCTGAACCAATCACTGGTGTGGGAACCTGGCCACTGATCACCACCATCGGCACAGAATCCATATGCGCAGTGGCAATGCCGGTGACGGCATTGGTTGCTCCCGGGCCGGAGGTCACCAGCACGACACCAGTTTTACCCGTTGCACGGGCATAGCCATCAGCTGCGTGCGTGGCTCCCTGCTCATGGCGAACCAGGATATGTCGTACCTGATCCTGTTGAAATAATGCATCGTAGATATGCAGTACGGCGCCACCCGGGTAGCCCCAGATATACTCAACACCTTCGTCCTGCAGTGCCTGCACAACGATTTCGGCACCACTCAGTTTCACGTGATTGTCTCCTTCGGAGTCGTTGCAGCCAGCTGATACTGGCGCATTTTTTTGCGTAAAGTAGTTCGGCTGATACCCAGGATATCAGCTGCCTGACTCTGATGGCCGTGGGTATAGGTCAGGGTACTGGCCAGTAAGGTATGCTCTACCTGTGTCATCACCTGCTGATGGAGCTGATTTGGTGCAGCTCCTGCCAATTGGGCAAAATAGTCAGTTAACACAGCTTGTACTTGCCGACCGATTGCTGTCTGTGCTGGTGGTGGGTGAGACATCAAACTTACGGGCACCTCGGAAAACGGCTGTGCTGACAAAGACTTTATTGCAAAATGCTGCTGTCTGCTTTTTGCACACTACATTTTTTGCCTCGTCACTCGCGACGTTTGCAGCAGCACCCTGAATAAGATTTGCAGGGAGCCGACTGAATCTGTCTTACAGAGTGCAGAATAACGGGCGAAAAGCGCACGATTATAGCGTTGAACAAGCTGCTTTGCAGAAGTTATTGTATGTGGCGGGTGTGATTCAAATTGATGTGGCGTAATAGCTGGGGCACATAAAATTCGTTT
>JAHDCB010000176.1 GCA_020630035.1 Gammaproteobacteria bacterium | reverse complement strand
CACAGGTGATGCGATTGATGGTGACGTTACAGGAAGCCGGCGCGCAGCGTGTCGGGTTGGTTACTGAGACAGCGTCTGCCCGGTAAAGTATGAGGAACCGCTATGTTCCTGTTTTTTAATCAGGCCGGGCCTTCAGTGCCGGAGCAGCACTACATAGAGTCTGCTCAGAAATCCACAAAGCACTGATATTACTGTCTTTTCATACTGTTTCTAGTCGTACAAGTGCATGGGAAATAAGCCATGCCCTGCAAAAAGCGTGCACTTACTCACACAAAATGCGGCTCAGCAGCCGATCACTTGTGCTGTACGGTTGCCCATGAAGAGCTAATAACATCATGAAATACAGCAACTTGGGTTGATTTTTCTCAGAAAGACCACGAATCCAGCGATTTTCCGAGCAGACTCTACATAATTGATCCGCTGACGCGGATCAATCTGCTGCATGTCAGGCGGCTGATCGCGCAACAGCGTTATTTTGTACTGCATGCCCCACGTCAGACCGGCAAGACTACCCTGTCTGCTGGCCCTGATGGCCCATCTGAATGAGAGGGATGATTACCGGGCCTTGTATGCCAATATTGAACGGGCACAAACAGCACGTGATGATGTGAAGCACGGTATTGATGCGGTAGCAGAGGCCATTGCGTCTGCTGCTAACATCTATTTACAAGATCGGACACTATTGACATGGTTGAATACGCAACGTCAATAGATTCAGGTGCCCGGCACGCATGTGACCATGGTGGCTCGTCCACAGGTGCAGTCACTGGCTGCAGCGATCCGGGTTTGCCTGCAGGAATCTGCAGACTGACGTATTCAGGAACATAGTATGACCCCCTTATTTTTTAATCATGCCGGGCCTTCAGTACCGGAACAGCATTACATGATTGATCCGCTGGTGCGGATCAATCTGCCGGATATCAGGCGACTGATCGCGCAACAACGTTATTTTGTACTGCATGCCCCGCGTCAGACTGGTAAGACAACCTGCTTACTGGCCCTGATGGCCCGCCTGAATGAGCAGAGTGATTACCGCGCTTTGTATGCGAACCTTGAACCGGCACAGGCCTGGCGCAACAACATCCCGGAAGCGATGCGTACCATCTGTTATATCCTGGCCCGGTGCGCTCAGCGTGATCTGAATGACAACTTTATGCTGGGTCAGGCCGAAACAGTGTTGCAACAGGGTGCAGGACAGGCACTGACCAGCCTGCTCAGCCTGTGGGTACAGCAGAGTGAGCAGCCGGTGGTCCTGTTTCTGGATGAAGTGGACGCACTGGTTGGCGATACCCTGATTTCAGTGCTGCGTCAGATTCGGGGTGGTTATACGCAACGTCCGGCAGCCTTTCCGATCTCTATCATTTTGTGTGGTGTACGCGATGTACGCGATTACCGGATTCAGTCCGGCGGCAAAGACATCATCACCGGTGGCTCTGCATTTAATATTAAGACTGAATCACTGCGCCTGGGTAATTTTGCCCGGCAGGAAGTCGAGGCACTCTGGCGACAGCATACACAGGAAACCGGACAATCGTTTGCGGAGAAGATTTTTCCGGAATTATGGGCGGATACACGCGGACAACCCTGGCTGGTGAATGCCCTGGCCTGGGAACTGACCGAAAAGATGCTGCATTTAGCAGACCGCCGGGTACCGGTGACGCTGGAAGATTACCGGACTGCCCGGGAGAAGCTGATCCAGTCAGGTGCGACCCATCTGGATCAACTGACCGATAAGCTGAAAGAACCGCGTGTGCACCAAGCCATTGCCACCCTGCTGGCCGGTACAGGCAAGCCTTCAGACATTCCCACAGATGATGCCCGGTACGTTGCTGATCTTGGCCTGATCACGCTGGAGCCCGACATCCACATAGCAAACCAGATCTATCAGGAGACGATACCACGTGAACTGATCTGGACCAGCCAGATAACGATTAACCATGACCAACACTGGTACCTGACCCCGGAACGACGACTGGATATGCCCCGGCTGCTACAGGCATTCCAGCAATTCTTCCGCGAACACAGCGATGCCTGGATACAACAGTTTGATTATAAAGAAGCCGGGCCACAATTGTTACTGCAGGCATTTCTGCAACGTATCGTGAATGGTGGCGGACGGATCAGCCGGGAATACGGCCTGGGACGCAAGCGTACCGATCTGTATATTGAGTGGCCGCTGGACGAACAGGCCGGTTTTCATGGCGAGACGCAACGGATCGTGCTGGAACTGAAGATCCGGTATGGCTCGCTGGAGGCGACTCTGGCAGACGGCCTGCCACAAACTGCAGACTATGCCGGGCGGTGTGGTGCGGATGAGGCGCATCTGCTGATCTTTGATCGTCGTTCTCATCTCTCATGGGCAGACAGGATCTGGTGCGATACCGCAGATCAGGATAACCGTACCATCACTATCTGGGGCCTGTAGGCCAGTAACTCTCGTAATCATCCGAACAGGGACCATTTTATGGGTGGGATGGCAAGACGTTATCCACTGACCAGTTCGCAACGCGAGTTCTGGTTTGAACAACAACTGTATCCGGAGCTACCGCTATACAGCATCGGTGGTTATGTCGATCTGCCGGGTGTGATTCACCCGGCACTGTTTCAGCAGGCAGTGAACCTGCTGATCTACAAACACGACAACCTGCGTATTCAACTGCTGGCAGAGACAGATGAAGACGGTGTGCCGTATCAGCAGATCCTGAATACGCTGGAAGTCACGGTTCTCGTACAGGACGTGTCGCAGGCACCTGATCCGGTCGCGGCAGCGCAGGACTGGATGCAGCACCGGTTCTGCACACCCTTTGTCCTGACCGGACAGCCGTTATTCCGCTACGACCTGATTAAGCTGGCAGATGATCATTATGACTGGCTGCTGCAATATCACCATCTGATCAATCAAAACTTCGGACAGTTTTTAGTAATCAATTGATTTAAAAGTAGATTTCATGTAACAA
>JAHDCB010000010.1:18295-18683 GCA_020630035.1 Gammaproteobacteria bacterium | reverse complement strand
AGCTCAAGGAGCTCGCCACATTAACAATACCCGGGCTGGATGGGCAAATTTGAATCGTGGGCGAAGTATGAAACCTCGTCCTCGATGAAAGGGGCGAGAGCAACGCCTCTCTCCCTTTGGAAACCCCCATTGTTTTGTTCCCCGCAGCAAGCTATGGGGAATCCTGAGATTAAAGCCCCAGTTCTTTGATTTTGCGCGACAATGTATTACGTCCCCAGCCCAGGGCTTGCGCCGCTTCTTGTTTATGCCCCGCCGTATGGGCCAACGCTGCTTCCAGCAAGATGGTTTCAAATACCGGTGCTGCGTGTTGCAATAAGTCTGTCTCCCCGGCTGCTAACCGGCGTTGCGCCCAAATGCGCAACGCCTGGTGCCAGTCCGGGGTATCTGG
>JAHDCB010000010.1:4768-18285 GCA_020630035.1 Gammaproteobacteria bacterium | reverse complement strand
GGGGGCAGGTCTTCCGGATGAATAGCATCCCCCGCCGCCATCGCGGTCAGCCAGCGTGCCATGTTTTCCAGTTGACGCACATTCCCCGGCCAGGCGTATTGTTGCAGCGTCTTGAGGGTTTCCGGTAACACTGTTTTCGGTGTGACCCGGAGTTCGCGCGCCGCATTGTGCAGAAACTGGTGTAACAGGTGTGGAATGTCTTCCGTCCGTTCACGCAGTGCCGGCAGGACGATCCGCGCAACGTTCAGCCGATGGTACAGGTCTTCACGAAATTCACCCTGTGCAACCTGCTGTTGCAGATTCTGGTGGGTGGCCGCGATGATGCGCACATCTGCCTGCAATGCTTCGCGCCCGCCAACCCGGTAATATTCGCCATCCGACAGTACCCGCAACAACCGGGTTTGCAGTTCGGCTGGCATATCACCGATTTCGTCCAGGAACAGGGTGCCCTTCCGGGCCTGCTCAAAACGACCCTGCCGGCGACTGTGCGCCCCGGTGAAAGCTCCTTTTTCGTGCCCGAACAGCTCTGATTCCAGCAGTTCGTGTGGGATTGCCGCCATATTCAGCGCAATGAATGGCTCGCCCGCCCGATGGCTGTGCTTGTGCAACGCCTGAGCAACCCGCTCTTTCCCGGTGCCGGATTCACCGTGGATCAGTACCGTAATGGTGGAACGCGCCAGGCGGCCGATCGCACGAAATACGCTCTGCATCGCCGGAGCGGCACCGATCAGGTCTGCCGTATCCGGCATTGTGGTATCGGCCTCTGCCGCAGGTGCTACAGATTGTCGCTGGCGACAAGCGCGCTGTACCTGAGCAACCGCTTCGTTGATATCAAATGGCTTTGGCAGGTATTCAAACGCCCCGCTGTGGTAAGCGGAGACCGCGTTCTCCAGATCTGCATGTGCCGTCATGATGATCACCGGCAGTTCGGGACAGGCTGCCTGGATGTTTTCCAGCAGGCTGAGCCCGTTCATGCCAGGCATACGGATGTCGGACAGAATCACATCCGGCTGCCGCTGTTGCAGGGCCTGCCAGGCGGCATCTGCAGTCGTGTACAGACTGACCTGCAGCCCGGCTTTTTGCAGGGCCTTGTCTAATACCCAGCGAATCGAGTCATCATCTTCGATAACCCAGACGGTCTGTTGTGTTGTCATCAGGTGGTATGGCTGGCAAGAGGAAGCAGGATGGAGAAGACGGTGTGGCCAGGTTCGCTCTGGCATTCTATCAGGCCACCGTGTTGTGATATTAACGTTTGGGCAATCGACAGGCCCAGGCCACTACCCTGTCCGGAAGTGACCATCGGTAAAAACAAGGTGTCGGCCAGTTCAGGGGCAATGCCCGGGCCGTTATCAATGATATTCAGTTGCAGTACCAGGCGGTGACATCGCTGGCGCAAGGTGTAATGGCGCAGAATGCGGGTGCGCAAGGTAATCTGACCCTGGCCCTGGAGCACATGGGCGGCATTGGTCACAATATTGAGTACTACCTGAATGAGCTGATCAGCCACACCAGTTAACTCCGGAATACTAGGATCGTAATCGCGCACAATCTGCAGGCCGGAATCAGCACCGGCTAACACCAGGTTACGCACATGTTCGAGAATCGCGTGAATGTTGATTACTGTACGCTGTTCAGGCCGGTGCGGCCCGAGCATCCGATCCACCAGTTCCTGCAAGCGGTCCGCTTCGCGAATAATGATGTCAGTATAGTCCCGGTGCGCTGGCGTCTCTGCCGCCAGTAGCTGTGCTGCACCACGCAATCCACCGAGCGGGTTTTTAATTTCATGCGCCAGCCCACGCACCAGGTCGCGACTGGCCAGCTGCTGGTTCAGCAAGTGTGTTTCGCGACTGATACGCAACTGGCGATCGACCTGTTGCAGTTCTAATAAAACCGGGTAGTCCACCTCTTCCAGCGGCTGCACCAGGTAGTCAACGGTAAGCTGGGTACGATCTGCCAAGGTCAGGGTCGCACGACGTTGCCGCACCACCTGCCCTTGCTGCACCATGCGCTGTAACAACGGCACCAATGGCTGGCCGTCGAGCCGGATCTGATCACTGAGTGGCTGCCCGACAGTATGCCGTGCGCTGATCGCCAGCATCATTTCGGCCATCGGATTCAGTGCCGCCAGGCACCAGTCAGCGCGAAATAACAAGGTGCCGAGCGTAATATGTTCCAGGATCAGTGTTGCCGGTACGGCCGGTGCACGATGATGTGGTCTCATACTATAATAGAATGGTTTTGTCCGCCCCCACTGCAGGGCACCGCTAAAAACCTGCAACGTTTTCAGCGGTGCCCTCAGCATATGGGCTTCATGATTTGTTCTGCAGGTGAGTAACCCTAACTATGGCTGTTCAGCGTACCTTATCCATTATCAAGCCAGACGCCGTGGCTAACAATGTCATCGGCGATATCTATCAGCGTTTTGAGCAGGGTGGCCTGCGCGTCGTTGCTGCGCGGATGCTCCACCTGACAGCGGCTCAGGCCGGTGAGTTTTATGCGGTGCATAAAGAACGACCCTTTTTTGCCGACCTGGTGCAGTTTATGACCTCGGGGCCAGTGATGGTGCAGGTGCTGGAAGGTGAAGATGCGATTACAAAAAACCGTGAGCTGATGGGTGCTACCAATCCGCAGGACGCCGCTCCCGGCACTATCCGGGCTGATCATGCGCAAACCGTGGACGAAAATGCCGTACACGGCTCAGACGCAGCAGAGACTGCCGCTGTCGAAATCGCGTTCTTCTTTCCTGAAGGTGTCTGCGCCCGCACCCGCTGAATATGTCTGACCCACTCAATCTGCTGGATCTGGATCGCGCTGCGGCTGAGGCCCTGGTGGTCCGCTTGGGTGCCCGTCCATTTCACGGACGTAACCTGATCAAATGGCTCCACAAGCACGGCGTGCTGGATGTGACGCAGATGACCGATCTGCCGCAAGGGCTACGGACAGCGCTGCAACAACAGACCCGGGTACATCTGCCGGAAGTGGTATTTACGCAACCGGCGCTGGATGGTACCACGAAATGGTTGCTGCAACTGCCGGATGACCAGCGGATTGAGATGGTGCACATCCCGGAGACGAAGCGTGGCACTTTGTGCGTTTCTTCCCAGGTCGGTTGTGCGCTGGACTGTTCCTTCTGCTCCACCGCGCAACAAGGCTTTAACCGCAACTTGTCGCCCGGGGAGTTGATTGCCCAGGTCTGGCTGGCACGACACCAGTTAGGCAAACAACTGACGAATGTGGTGCTGATGGGTATGGGCGAACCGCTGGCGAATTTTACGGCAGTGGTGCGTGCCATCAACCTGATGACCGACGACCTGGCGTATATGCTGGGCCAGACCCGCGTCACGCTGAGCACGTCGGGTATTGTCCCGGCCTTGTATCGGCTCCGTACCGCGAGTAACGTCGGCCTGGCGGTCTCCCTGCATGCGCCGGACAATGCACTCCGCGACCAACTGGTACCGATCAATCGCAAATACCCACTGGAACAACTGATACCAGCCTGCCGCGCCTTTGTCGCCGACGATAAACGCCGTAAGGTAACCTGGGAATATGTGATGCTGGATCAGGTGAACGACACCCCGGAGCAGGCACGGCAGTTGGTGCGCTTACTGTCACAGGTGCCCTCGAAGATCAACCTGATTCCGTTTAATCCGTTTCCGGGTACCCGGTACCGGACGTCATCACCGGAGCGAATTCTGGCATTTCAGCGGCGACTGCAACAAGCTGGGTTTATCACCACGATTCGCAAGACACGCGGCGATGATGTGGCTGCTGCCTGTGGTCAACTGGTCGGCAAGGTGCAAGATCGCAGCCGCCGACAGCAACAACGCGCGCAAGCCACGGCATGAGCTCCTTCTGGCATCCGCGCTATGCCGGCATCTGGCTTGTATTTGCCCTGCTGCGTCTGATCGCTTGGCTACCCTACCGTCCCTTGATGATGGTCGGACGTGGCATCGGTCGAGTGTTATTTTTGCTGGGCAAACGGCGACGACAGGTTGTGCAGACCAACCTGCGCTTGTGCTTCCCGCAACACACGGAGGCACAGCGAGCACAACTTGCTCACCAATATGCCGCATCAGCCGGGATGGGGTTGATGGAGTGCCTGATTGCCTGGTGGTGGTCAGAGCCACGGTTACGCCCCTGGTGTGATGTGGTTGGCACAGAACATCTGCAAGCCGCACTAAAACAGGGACGGGGTGTTATTTTATTCACGCCACACATGGTATCGATTGAGTTATGTGGCCGCCTGTTGTTGCCGCACGCACCGGTAATGCCGGTCTACCGCCGACATGAACACCCGTTGATAGAACACCTGATCAAAACACAACGCGAGGCATGTGTGATCGCCACGCTGCCACGTGATCAGCCGCGCCAGGTATTACGGATGTTGGCAGATAATAAGGCGGTCTGGCTGTCACCGGATCAGGACTATGCCAGGAAATACCACGTGTTCACCTCGTTTTTCGGGATGCCAGCAGCGACCAATACCGCTGTGTCCCGCTTCGCCCGGCTGAGTGGTGCGCCGGTACTACCCTGTATCACCCTGCGCCAGCCGGCCGGTGGCTATCGCCTGATGATCGAACCAGCCCTGACCGATTTTCCGCAGCACCCGGCACAAGACTCGCAACGCCTGCAAGACCTGATCGCACGCTGGGTAACGCTCGCACCGGAACAATATCACTGGATGCACCGCCGGTTTAAGACCCAGCCCAACCAGGTACCCAGTCCCTACACCAGAGGATGCTCTCAAATTGAGCCCCTCCCGGAGACTGATCAATGATGTCACAACCTGCTGTGAAATATGTCACGCTGATCTTTGCCAGCCTGGCGATGTTGTCGATTTTTTTTAATCAGGCCGCCTATAACACTATCAACCTGCTGTTTTTATTCTTTGTTATCGGGTTGTTTATCCGCTACAAAGCTACTTTTCAGGCAATTATCCAACCATATCGTGGCTTTTTTATTCTGCTCATCAGCTACTTTCTGCTGTACCAGGCGATTAACTTGTATCACCTGAACCTGGCAGATTACTGGTATGCATTTAAGCAGTCACGCTGGTTACTGTACGCCGCCTTTCTGGTACCACTCGGGATATTTTTATTCCAGGACGGTATACCTGCCCGGCAGCGGCGGTTTGGTGGCTATTTTTACCTGGCGTGTGCATTGCTCGCCGGCCTGATTATGTATGACTCATTTACCCGGCTGGCATTTCACGAGGTCTCTACGGCATTATGGTTCAAGACATCCAGCCTGCACACCACAGGGTCGCGCGTTTCCTGGACCTATAACCCGATCCCGTTTTCACAACTGGCCTTTTTTGCTGCACTACTATTTTATGCGGTATTTTATAGCAGCAAACATCGGGGACTGCACTATATCTCCCTGGGCCTGTGCCTCGGAATGCTTACCATTGTGGCTTTTTCGCAAACACGCGGCAGCTGGCTGGCATGGATAGCCATGTCCGGCATATTGTTTTTCTTTTTTAAAAAAACCAGTGTATTCATTGTGACGGTATTTTTTGCGATCATCCTGTCCGCTGAAACCCTGACTGAATACAAATTATTGCAACGTTTGTTATCTATTCCGGACATCACCAGTAACACCAGTAATACCGCCCGCCTGGATTTCTGGCGGGCCAACTCGAAACTGAGCGCAAACCACCCATGGCTCGGTGTCGGTTATGCCGCCAACCTGAAGCCAGAAGTGATTGATCCGCATCTGCGGCGGTTTACCGAAAATGAATCTGTGCTATATCAACATCCGCATAATGAATACCTGGACCAGCTGAGTGGCATGGGTGGACCAGCCCTGATCTTATTTATCAGCATATTGTTCTGGCCTATGGTACTAGCCTGGCAACTATTGCAACGGCCACCTCCCGGACTGCCAGTATTATGGCTGGATATACGAAAGAAATGGTCGCCCACCCGATCGCAGCAAAACACACTGACTGAGCAACAATACCATGTTGCCGCACTGGCCCTGGGCTATCTGGTCTTTCTCCTGGTAACCGCCTGTTTCGATCAACTCACCCTGACCTCCTACAGCACAATGATCTTTTGCTGGGGACTGATTTTTTATCTGCATGATCAGCTACGTCAGTCAGATACCATGGTGCAACCTTCAGGTTAAACATGCACACCCGTTCTTACCAGCTCTATCTGCGACTACTCCGCTATGTGCAGCCCTATCGGTTAATATTCGGGGTCGGACTACTTTTTATGGTGCTACTGGCTCTGACCGAGGTCGGTATTCCAGCGCTGTTAAAGCCGATTCTGGACGGCACCTTTGTCGACAAAAATACCGCCTATCAGGCCTGGGCACCTCTGGCTCTGGTTGGCCTGTTTGTGGTACGCGGGCTAACCACACTGATCCACAAAACGGCCTTTGCCCATATTGCGACCCGGATCGTGCACCAGTTGCGGGTCGATATGTTCCAGCGCTTGCTGCACATGCCAACTCATTTTTATGCCACGCAGACCACCGGGAACCTGGTCTCAAAGATCACCTATGACGTGTTTCAGGTGATGCAGGCCGCGACTGAAGTCCTGACTGTACTGATCAAGGACAGTCTCGCCGTTATCGGGCTGATCATCTATATCTTCTGGCTGAACTGGCAACTGGCCGGCCTGATCCTGATCGTAATCCCACTGATTGCGCTGATCGCGATCGTGATTGGACGCCGGCTGCGCCAACTCAGCCGTAACCTGCAAACCGCACAGGGTGACACCACACAGATCCTGGAAGAAGCCTTGCGCGGGCATAAGGTGGTCAAGATCTTCGCCGGCCAGGCATATGAACAGCGTCGCTTTACGGCCCGGTCGCACCAGGTACGTCGAGACTGGTTCAAGTTCTTACTCGCCAGCAACCTGAGTGTGCCTTTCGTCGAGGTGATCGGTGCCATGATGATGGCTGCGGTATTGTTTCTGGGCACCTGGAATGCCGCAGAAAATCAATTAAGCGTCGGCGGATTTGTCGCCTTTTTCACCGCACTCGGCCTGTTATTTTCGCCGATCAAACGCCTGGCGAAGATCAATGAACCGCTGCAACGTGGCCTGGCAGCCACCGAGACTATCTTCCAGGTACTGGATACACCCATTGAAAAGGATCAGGGTCAGGCAACCTGGCCACAACCAGTAGGCCGGATTGAACTGCATCAGGTCGGCTTCCGGTATCCGCAGGCAAAACAGAATACGCTACACCAGATTAACCTGGACATTCCCGCCGGGAAGACCATCGCATTTGTCGGCGCCTCCGGCAGCGGCAAAAGCACACTGGTCAACCTGATCCCGCGTCTGTACAACACCACTTCGGGCCGGATACAGATCGATGGCCTGGATATTCAGACACTACCACTGACCACCTTGCGGGCCCAGATCGCACTGGTCAGCCAGGAAACATCCCTGTTCAACGATACCATCACCGCCAACATCGGGTATGGCATGGAACCGCCGCCAGCTCAGTCTGCGATCATCGCAGCCGCCCAGGCAGCCGATGCACATGACTTTATCCAGGCATTGCCAGAAGGTTACCAGACGCTCGTCGGCGAGGATGGAGTACGCCTGTCTGGCGGCCAGCGGCAGCGTATCGCCATCGCGCGAGCCATCCTGCAGGATGCACGCATCCTGATCCTGGACGAGGCCACCTCAGCACTGGATACCACTGCCGAACGCGCCGTGCAACAAGCACTGAACACACTGCGCCGGGGCCGCACCACCCTGGTGATCGCGCATCGGCTGAGTACGATAGAACATGCCGATCAGATCGTGGTGCTGGCCGCCGGGCGGATCGTCGAGACCGGCACCCATGCTGAGCTATTGCGCATCCCCGACGGGCACTATGCCCGGTTGTATACAGCTAAGTCCGCAGATTGAATTTGCACGATGTAGGCGTAGGCAGTTGATATATCAGCGTTACCCGGCAGTCCTCCGGGGGACGCCGTGAATCCGTCCATGGAGGCTCGCTGCGGCCGTCCTGGCCGCAGACGCCCCCGGAGAACACACCGGGCAACCCTGATGCAGTGCCATGAATTTGTATCGTGGATCGGAAGATGACACTATGAATGAAACACTCTATATCGAAAACTTTCTGGTTATTAAGAAAGCAGAACTCCAGCTCAACAAGATTACTTTGTTAATTGGCCCACAAGCCAGTGGCAAAAGCCTGATCGCCAAGTTATGTTATTTCTTTAAAAGCATTCCTTACCACGTAAGTCGAGCAGTGACATTACAAAAAAAAGAACAAAATATGAAAAGTATGATCCTGAAAGATTTTTATGAAATATTTCCGGATTATGCATGGCAAGAAGAAGAGTTTTTAATCTACTACCAATCGACTGATTACCAGGTTGAATTAAAAAAAAGTAAAGCGGAAAAGCATGCTCAATTGAGCCTGCAATATGATTCTGAAAAAAACTATGATGAAATAAAAAATGAGTTTTCAGAAAATTTAAAAGAAGCCATACCATCAGATATGATTCACGAAGGATATGATGTTAAAGACATTCCAATTATGCTAGACAGAATAATGCAAATTTCAGGTTATCAACACACATATTCAAATAATTTTTTTATTCCTGCAGCCCGATCATTTTTTGCCAACCTGCAAAATAGTATCTTCAATTTCATGGCCCACGATATCGACATTGACCCTTTTGTAAAAAAGTTCGGTTCATTTTACGAAGTTTGCAAACAAAAGCATAAGCAAAATGAATACCCAGATCAGAACATGAAAACCCTGATGAATTTAATGTCTGATGTAATTCAAGGACATTATCAAAACATTGATGATCAGGACTGGATTATTCAAAATAATCGTAAAGTTAATCTGGCTCAGGCTTCATCGGGTCAGCAGGAAGCTTTGCCTTTGCTACTAACCCTAGCTACTTATATCGTTGGCCACAGTCAAAAAAATAAACTTTTTTTTATTGAGGAGCCGGAGGCACACCTGTTTCCTGAAGCGCAAAGCAAGGTAATGGCTTTTTTTTCTCATCTTTACGCGGAGTACCAGACCCGTTTTTTCCTGACCTCGCACAGCCCTTATATTCTGTCAGCACTGAATAATCATATCCTGGCAGCCGAGATAGTTGAAGCTGGGAAAATGGCTCCGGAAAAGTTTACTGAGTTGAATGGGTATGGCGTGCCGATTCCTTTTTCGGATGTGGCCGCTTATACAATTTGTGACGGTGAAGTGAAATCTATCCGGGATGAAGAATATCAGATGATTGGTGGGGACATTCTGGATGGTATCTCTGATCACTTTGGACAGGTAGCCGATGCATTGCTAGATCTGCGTGGTGAGTGAAATGACATACATAAATTATGCAAAATGCACTAAATACACAACAGATCCTCTCATTGTCGTTAAAGAGCGTAAAAGCAAATTTACATTGAGTAACGCCAGCAGATTTAAAATAGCAAAGATTAAGGTTGATGGCTGTCTGTCGGATGGTACGACTGACCAGCATAAACAATGCGACTGGCTATTTGTTATCTCTCAAACTAAAATAAACAGAAACCGCGCATTATATGTGGAGTTAAAAGGATGTGATGTTGAGGTGGCAAGATCACAACTTATTGAAACGTTAGAGAAAACCAAACATCGTTATCAATCAACAAAAAAAGAATGCTTCATAGTATCGAGACGCGTGCCAAAATATGTGGCAAAATCACAAAGTTTTGATAAAGAATTCAGAAAAAAATATCATGCCAAATTGTTTTTTATTTCCGGAAAGAAAAAAGTCGACGCATGAATTGCCTGATTTAAAAATAGCTACAAAGGTGGTGACACCACTTCACTGCAAGGGCGTTACCCGCATCTCCTCTCCGAGGGCGCGGCCATGGACGGCCGCAGCCGAGCCCCCACGGATGGGTTTATGGCGTACCTCGGAGAGGAGATGCGGATAACGCCACAGTTGCATGTAACCCCAAACTGACACCGAACACTACACAGTTTTATGTTATCTCCATTTTCTCCGTTATTACCGGACACAAATCGTCCATCCGTCACCTGGGGTGCCGCACGAGACACGCTGCTGCATCTGGCCCTGGCACAAGCGGCGCAACAGCACCCCGGGCCAGTGCTACTGGTGACGACAGATGTGCAGCATGCGGAGCAGATCGCGGCAGAATTGCGTTTTTTTGCCCCGGACGATCTGCCGATCATCCATTTTCCGGACTGGGAGACACTGCCTTATGATGTGTTTTCACCGCTGCCGGAACTGGTGTCAGAACGTCTGCTGACGCTGCATCGGCTGCGTGGTTTGCAACGCGGTATCGTGGTGGTGCCGGTTGCCACCCTGATGCAGCGGATTCTGCCACCTGGCTTTCTGGATGCGCACAGTCTGGTGTTACAAACGGGTCAGACGCTGGATTTTGATCTGTTCCGGCGCCGGCTGGAACAGGCCGGATATCAGGCGGTGGCGCAAGTGATGACCCATGGTGAGTTTGCGGTACGCGGCTCGCTGATCGATCTGTTTCCGATGGGTAGTACCACACCTTTGCGACTGGATCTGCTGGATGATGAACTGGATTCGATTCGCACCTTTGACCCGGAGACCCAGCGCACCGAACAAAAAATCGACCAGATCACGTTGTTGCCAGCACGTGAGTTTCCACTAGATAAAGATGCGATCAGCCGATTTCGGTCCACCTGGCGCGAAACCTTTAGCGGCGATCCACAACGCAGCCTGATTTATCGCGATGTCAGCGAGCAACAATTACCCGGTGGCATTGAATATTATCTGCCGTTGTTTCATCACGAGACCGCAACATTGCTGGATTACCTGCCGACACACACGCTGGCGAGTTATCCGCAGGCACTGCCAGACGAAGCCCGATCTTATTTTGCGCAGGTGGATGAACGTTATCAGCAACGCTGCGCCGATATTGAACGCCCGTTGCTGAAGCCAGAAGCCTTGTATCTGACCGCAACTGAATTACAGGTTGGCCTCCAGCCGTTTTTGCAATTGCAGCACCACTCGCAATCGATTGCGCGGGATCAGAATTTCGCACCGAAAGCACTGCCGAAGCTGGAGTTACAGTCACGCGCCGAAGAACCAACCACTGCGTTGCGCCTGTTTTTAGCGAAGCAGCCCGGACGAGTGTTGTTTGTGGCAGAAACCGCCGGGCGGCGAGAGGCCCTGCTGGAAACATTGCAGCAAGCACAGATACGCCCACACCTGGTTGCAGACTGGTCGGAGTTTCTGGCGCTGGATGCAACACACTGCCTGACTGTGGCACCGCTGGAACAAGGTTTGTGGTTGCAAGACCCGGGCATCGCGCTGATTCCGGAGGCATTGCTGCTGGGTGAGCGGGTACGCCAGCGGCGACGCCAGCGCAAAGGGCCAGACGCCGACCTGGTGATTCGCAATTTAGCTGAGTTGCAGGTCGGCTCACCGGTGGTACACGAAGCTCATGGTGTGGGCCGTTATCAGGGGCTGCAAGTGCTGGAAGTCGGTGATGTCACCACCGAGTTTCTGATGCTGGAATATGCCCAGTCAGACAAGTTGTATGTCCCGGTTGCCGACCTACACCTGATCAGCCGCTATACCGGTGCGTCAGCAGACAATGCACCACTGCATCGACTCGGTAGCAACCAGTGGGAAAAGGCGAAACATAAGGCCGCTCAACGCCTGCATGATGTCGCAGCTGAATTGCTGGATATTTATGCCCAACGTGCTGCACGGGTCGGCCAGGCCCTGCCGGAGCCGAGCTCTGAGTATCAGCAATTTGCTGCCGCGTTTGAGTTTGAAGAAACGCCGGATCAGGCCAAGGCGATTCAGGCAGTCATGGCTGACATGACCGCTACCCGGCCGATGGATCGGGTGGTGTGTGGCGATGTCGGGTTCGGCAAGACAGAAGTTGCGATGCGCGCGGCTTTTCTGGCGGTCAATAGCGGCAAACAGGTGGCCGTACTGGTGCCAACAACACTGCTGGCTCAACAACATTACGAAAATTTTGCCGACCGGTTTGCGGACTGGCCGGTCCGGGTAGGCATCTTGTCACGGTTTCGTTCGCAAAAAGACAGCACAAAGATCGCCAAAGAACTGGCAGATGGCACCCTGGATATTCTGATCGGCACCCATAAGCTGCTGAATACCAGTATCCGCTTCAGTGACCTGGGGCTGGTGATTATTGACGAAGAGCACCGATTCGGGGTGCGGCATAAAGAACGGCTGAAGGCGCTGCGGGCGGAGGTGGATATTCTGACCATGACCGCCACCCCGATCCCGCGCACGCTGAATATGGCGATGTCCGGGATGCGTGATCTGTCGATTATTGCCACGCCGCCCGCCGCCCGGCACCCGATCAAGACGTTTATCACCGAATGGAGCGATACTCGCATTGCGGAGGCCTGTCAGCGCGAGATCAGTCGCGGTGGTCAGGTCTATTTTTTACACAATAGTGTCGACACAATTGCGAAAACTGCGGACAAAATCTCGCAGCTCGTTCCCCAGGCCCGGGTGGAATTTGCGCATGGCCAGATGCGGGAACGCGAGCTGGAACGGATCATGCGCGATTTTTATCATCAGCGCTTTCATATTCTGGTGTGCACCACCATCGTGGAAAGCGGCATTGACGTGCCAACCGCAAACACCATTATCATAGACCGGGCAGATAAGCTGGGGCTGGCACAGCTACACCAATTGCGCGGACGAGTTGGCCGTTCGCATCATCGCGCCTATGCGTACCTGCTGACGCCACCGCCGAAGAGTATGACTGCCGACGCACGCAAGCGGATTGATGCGATTACTGCGCTGGAAGACCTGGGAGCCGGCTTTACCCTGGCGACACATGATATGGAGATTCGTGGAGCAGGCGAGTTACTCGGCGACGAGCAGAGCGGTCAGATTCACGAAATCGGCTTCACCTTATATACCGAAATGCTGGAACGGGCAGTCGAAGCCATTCGCTCCGGCAAGCAGATTGAACTGACCCAGCCGTTGGAGCCCATGTCACAAGTCGACCTGCATATCCCAGCACTGTTGCCGGATGATTATGTGCCGGACGTGCACCTGCGCCTGATCCAGTACAAGCGGATTGCGTCAGCAACCGACCAAGCTGCGTTACGTGAACTCAAGATTGAGATGATTGACCGGTTTGGCCTGCTGCCGGAACCGACGCAGCATCTGATGGATGTCACCGGACTGAAGCTGCGCCTGACAGCCCTGGGTATCCGCAAGATAGAAGCCGGCCCACAGGGCGGACGACTAGTGTTTGCTGAGCAGCCCAAAATCGCAGGTGAACATCTGATCGCCTTGATTCAGTCACGTCCGAAGGACTTTAAGCTGGACGGGCCAACAAAACTGCACTTTTATGCCCAGATGTCCGAGCCTGCCGAACGGGTGCGAGTGGTCACAGAGCTGCTGGATCACCTCACAGGCAGTGTTTGTCAGGATAGATGAGCACGCTCTCACAAAGTGAAATGAGAATGTCGGAGCTGAGTGCGGACATCCCCTGGTGGGTTCAACTAGACAGATTCGGTGTAGTATAGTGGGCATCTATCCTGACAAACATCGT
>JAHDCB010000010.1:0-4668 GCA_020630035.1 Gammaproteobacteria bacterium | reverse complement strand
CCCCCCAATGTCTAGACCACTACACTCAAGTTTCGCCGCAAATATTCAGGCCAGCCAGCGGGTTGTGCGGGTCAACACCCGGCATAAAGGGTTGTTGCCGATCATCATGGGTGAGCTGATACACCAGACCAATCCAGTTGCTCATGATCACCTGCGCGCTGTCGTGCCAGGTATTTTGCAAGGCAGGTATCAACAGACCTTCAGGAAAGGCCGGCAGCGCAACGCCAGCCCGGCGGGACTGCTGCACCTGAGCATGATATTCGGCCAGGATTGCGCAGCTGCTCCGGGCAAAATAATGCGCAATCAACGCCGGCATCTCAGCACACTCACCTGAGATAAAGCGCTGCATCTCGCGCTTGTATTCCTTAAGTAACGAGATCGCATCATATTCCGGATGGCCCTGAAAAAACACGAAACGCAACCCATCCGGGCTGGTCGCCAGGTGCACTCCCACTTCCGGGCTTTGCACCAATACCGGTAACCCGGCGGCGGCAAACTGCGCTGGCGTCACTGCGTTCCAGCGTGAATGCGGCACATCAAACCGGGTATTGACCTGACGAGTCAGCGGATGGGTCAGGTCTGTAACATGGTGGGAATACACACCCCAGACCTTGTCGGTCTGACGTTGGCGTATCTGCTGATGGCGGCTTTGTAGTACCGCATGGGTTGCCAGACAGGAACACAGGGTAGAAGTCACTGTCTCTGCTGCCCAATCGAGTACCGTTTGCAATGGCTGCCAGAAGGGTTGTGCTGCCAGTTCTGTGCCCGCAACATTTGCACCCGTGATGATCAGGGCATCCAGCCCGGCATGACGCAGATCGTCGAATGTCTCGTAATAGCGATCAATATATGCTCGGGTTGCAGCCTGGCGCGCAATCTGCGGCAAACTGAACGGGTGTACATGCAGTTGTGCTACCGGGTTGCTCTCGCCGATCAGGCGTAGAAACTGTCGCTCTGTTGCCTGTAGTGCCGCATCAGGCATCATATTCAGCAAGCCGATATGCAATTCGCGGATCTGTTGTCGTTGTGCCCGGTGTGGCGCCAGCACATGAATCCCTTCTGCCTGGAGCCGGGTAAAGGTTGGCAGAGCGCTATGCGCGATGATCGGCATCGGCGGCCTCCTGACGCGCAATGGCAACTTCAATCAGCTGCAAAAAATCGGCTGCATCCCGGATCGCCGCTACTTCAGCTGCTGTGACGGTATAGCCGTGCTGCGCCATAGCCGCATAACGCGGCAGCCGCGCCCGGAACAGGTGGGGGAAGACCCAGCGGGCAAATGCATCCGGGGATATTTCGGCAGCATAGGTCAGTTGATTCTGTTGCAGATAATGCTGCAGATGGTCATCCAGAAAGTCCGGGCGATAATACAACGGCTTCGGGGCCTGCTGTGCCCGCTGGATCAGCAGTTCTTCCTCTTCCTGATCCGTCACCCGGATATATAACAGTAAGGTATGTCGGGCCAGTTGTTGTAACATAGCAGGGTCATCCAACTCACACAGTGAACCACCGGCATCGTTGATAAAATGCGGATAATCGTAGATGTGGCGCGCCTTCTGAATAAAGTCCGGCACATCTCGCATCGCGGCAATCTCAGCCGCACGATAACGTGCCTGACGGCGTTTGAATTCGGCCAGTTCGACCCCACCCTGCTCCGGGTCACCAAGCTTGCCGATGTAGGTCAACACCGGGCCAAGATCGGTAATTTTGATATTATTGCGGATTGCAATCCAGTCTTTGCGTAACAGGTCACGCAAAAAGGGTATCTGCATTGCCTGGGCCTTGATCAGATCCAGGATGTCTTCATCCAGATAACGGGTACCGATACGGTAGTCGCCGGAGTAGTGAAACCACCCATCCTGGCGTAGCTGCTGCGACAGGTAGGTCTTGCCGACACCAGACATGCCGAGTAAGGTGATACTTTTTTGCTTCCAGGCACGAAAGTCAGTTGGAGTGAATTGCATAGAGATAGTCAGTTGCGGGCACCGTTGAAAACATCGCGCAAACATAGCTGTTTTCGAGGGCTGCTTGAGTATATTGCGGGCATCTTTGAAAACATCGCGAGCACAGCAAAAACGAAAAAGCGCAGTGTACCAGGCGTACATGAACATTTTTCAATGAAGTCTTTGCCAGCTCAGCCGTTTTCAGAGGCGCCCTTTTGAGGAATTATGCCTTTATGTCAGATATCAAACACATTTATGCTCGCGAAATTTTAGACTCACGCGGTAATCCGACCGTGGAGGCCGATGTCATCACAGCCAGCGGTGCGCTGGGCCGTGCAGCCGTACCATCCGGTGCTTCTACTGGCTCTCGTGAGGCCCTGGAGCTGCGCGATGGTGACCAACGTCGCTATCTGGGGAAGGGTGTGTTACAGGCGGTGGCGAATATCAACACTACCATCGCGACTGCCCTGCAGGGCATGGCAGTCACTGATCAGGCAACACTGGATCAGACTCTGATCGCCTTGGATGGCACGCAGAATAAGGCGAAACTCGGCGCGAATGCAACCCTGGCAGTCTCGCTGGCAGCCGCCCATGCTGCTGCCGCTGAGCAGGATATCCCCCTGTACCGCGCTTTACATGCGGGCCCTTATCGTATGCCGGTACCGATGATGAATATCATCAATGGTGGCGAACATGCGGATAATAGCGTTGATCTGCAGGAGTTTATGATCTTGCCGGTACAGGCCGGCTCATTACGCGAAGCGGTGCGCCAGGGTGCTGAGGTATTCCACGCATTGAAGTCAGTCCTGGGCCAGCGTGGCCTGGCGACCACTGTGGGCGACGAAGGCGGTTTTGCACCCAATCTGCGCTCTAATGTGGAGGCCATCGAAGTGATTCTGGCTGCCTGCGAGCAGGCTGGATTTGTCGTTGGCAAAGAGATGTTTCTGGGCCTGGATGTGGCCAGCTCTGAGTTTTATCAGAACGGCGAATATGTGCTGGCCTCCGAGGGCAAGCGGTTTGATTCCGCTGGTTTTGTCGATTATCTGGCAGACTGGGTCGCACAATATCCGATCATCTCAATTGAAGATGGCCTGGATGAAGGTGACTGGGCAGGCTGGCAACAACTCACGCAACGGCTGGGCGATAAGGTACAGCTGGTGGGAGATGACCTGTTCGTAACCAACACAGAGATTCTGCAACGCGGTATTGAACAACATATCGCCAACGCGATTCTGATTAAGTTTAACCAGATCGGCACCCTGAGCGAGACATTAGCCGCCATTCAGATGGCACATGCTGCTAACTACCGCGCTGTCATCTCACACCGCTCCGGTGAGACCGAAGATACCACCCTGGCAGACCTGGCAGTCGCCACAGCGACCGGTCAGATCAAGACCGGTTCCTTGTCCCGTTCAGATCGCGTTGCCAAATATAACCGCCTGATGCGAATCGAAGACGAATTGGGCGACCAGGCCAAATGGGCTGGTTTTGCGGCATTTGGCCAGACACAAGACAGGTAACCCCAGGATGAAGATCAGAGCATTGCTGGTGCTATTCGCCAGCCTGAATATGAGCGGTTGTGCTTCGCTGTTACTGGCCGGTGCATCCATAGCCGTGGATACCGCCACGATGGCGGTCTCTAAGACCATAGATGGTGTGTCTGCCGGAGTGAAAGGCGTCGCCACCGCTGTCGACCTGTTACATGCACAACCTGTCGAGGAACCATAATGCGGATCTGTCACCTGCGTCGCCTGGGCTACGCACTATCCATGTTGCTGTTGCTAAATGCCTGTACCCCACTGATTATTGGTGGTGTTGCTACCGGGGTGAGTGCCCTGCATGACCGGCGTTCCGCCGGTACCCTGGTGGATGATAAAACCATCCTGCTGAAGGCGTTGAGCGTGAGCCAATCGGATGACAATGGCAAAAAACGCAGCAATATCAGTGTGGATGTGTACAACCAGCGAGTCTTGCTCACCGGGCAGGCCGCAGACCGGCAGGCGATCAGTCAGTTTGTACAACAGGTGAAAGAAATTTCCCAGGTACGACAGGTACTGAACGAAGTCCAGGTTGCCGCTGAGTCCACCTGGAGTGACGCCGCCAGTGCTGCGTATCTGACCGGCAAGGTGAAGCTAGCCCTGCTGGATATCGACCTTGAAGGGTTTGATCCGACCCGGGTACTGATCACCTCATCCCTGGGCACTGTGTATGTCATGGGGCTGCTGACACCGGAAGAAATGACCCAGGTGACTGAAAAGGTGCGTTTTGTCAGTGGCGTCAAACGCGTGGTACGGCTATTTGAACGCTATACCCCGTAAGGTCCGCCGCAGTCTGCGGCGTATCTTTGCCGCCGACGACCTGCTCCTGGATACGAGTGACTGTCTGGTCTACGGATACGATAACAGCCGCCGTCAGGCCTTGCCTGCGGCGGTTTGTTTTGCTCAGGAACCGGAACAGATCGTCGCCCTGGTACAGTTATGCCGCGCCCACCAGATCCCACTGATTCCACGCGGCGCCGGCACCGGCACCACAGGTGCCACCGTACCAGAACAAGGTGGCATCATCTTATCGACAGAGCGTTTCCGCCGCACCCTGCAGATCGATCCGGACAATCGGTTGGCCGTGGTCTCACCTGGCTTTACCAACCAGGAACTGCAACAACAAGCAGCACAGCACGGCTTTTTCTGGCCACCCGATCCGGGCAGCGCAGCTGTCTGCACCATCGGTG
>JAHDCB010000175.1 GCA_020630035.1 Gammaproteobacteria bacterium | reverse complement strand
GTCAGATGGCCCCGGCCTTGAAGCCACCAGAACCGAACGAACTTCAGTCACTCACTGATGAGTGGCGGCAACAACACAAACAGCTACTGGATAACGCACACCGGCAACAAGCAGCGCAAGCACAGCTGTTGCAGGCAACCGCCGATTCCACCCGTGCCGAACAAAGGCACGTCGAATCCAAAGAGCAGGCAGCCGAGGCACAAGCGCGCTTCGACACCCTGAATCAGGCGATCGGCAAAGACTACCAGCAACTACTGCTGCAGTCAGGCCAGCTAAAGCAACAACGCGATTCACTGCGGGTCTCCATTGGCGAATTCAATCAGTCACTGCAGCATCTGAACGGCGTCCTCGGCACACTCACCACCACACTAGAACAAGTCGAGAGTGACCGGCAGAAAGCGGAGGAAATTCGCCATCGCAGCCATAATAAATTCAAGCAGCTGCTGATTGATCGAATGACGGACGACGCGCAACTGGATATCACCTTACAGGGCGAGGCAATGACAGCCGTGTTGGGGGCTGCACGTGCCGTGTCTCAGAAATTGCCCGAGCTGAAAGCAGATGCCAAAACCATAGACGAGGTTAGAGCACGCCAACAGGAAGCATTGCATCAGGCAAACAGTCAGTTGGGCGGCCATATTGATCTGGATGAACATCAGGGTAACGACGGTTGGTGGATACTAATAGCCAATGCCGATGGCGCAAGACTCAGTATCTCTGAGCTAAGCGGTGTTCTGGCAGACCAGCTCCAGGCCGGTCGAGATGAACTGGCAGCCGATGAGGAAGCACTGTTCGAGCGCACACTGGCTGGCAGTATTCGTCAATCTTTGGCGAGCAGAATCCGCCAGACATCGCAACTGGTTGATCAGATAAACCATCAGCTTGAAACCGTGCGCACCGCAGCCGGCGGCGTTGCAGTAAAGTTGCGCTGGCACGTCGACGAACAACAGGCAGACGCTGTTCAAAAAGCACGGCAACTGTTACTCAAAGACCCGGCTGGCCTAACACCGGAAGAGCGCGTATCGCTGCAGGAGTTTGTTCGCGCACGGGTCGAGCAGGCACGCCTTGACCTGGAAGCAAACGCACCGTGGCAGGATCGACTACGCGAATCACTGGACTACCGTGTATGGCATCGCTTCAGTCTGCAGATATCTCATCGGGACTGGGAAGGGTTTAAGCCCGCCACAGAAAAGCTCATGAACCGGTTATCCACCGGTGAGCGATCAGTAGTGTTGCACCTGCCCATGCTGGCCTCTATCGCCGCACACTACACTTCCGGCAACGGTAAAAACACTGATCAGCAGGATTCAAAAGATCACTCCCCACGACTGATTTTATTAGATGAGCTCTTTGCTGGTGTTGACAAAGCCAATCGCAGACAACTTTTTGGTACCTTCAGCGCGTGGCAACTCGATGCGGTCTTTACCAGCGATCATGAATGGTGCGACTACGACACACTGAACGGTATTGCCATTCATGTGCTGCACCCCTCCACCGGTGATGAGCCAGTCACTACCACAAGATTTATCTGGGATGGAAAGACTCGTCTTGCCGACAACTCGCAGCCAGTACATTAGGCCTCAACAGGCAATATCCGTTTGAATCCCGCACTCAAACACCTGCAACGACCCGAACTACAGGTAATCTGGCGGGAATATGCCAGACGCCTTAACCGTGGAGATCAACCTGAAGCGCTGACCTTAAACAACCTCACTGAAGGCGAACAACAGGCGCTTGCAGATCTTCTGGGGATGGACCGCCTGCCCGGACAAACCATGCGACTGTCAGTTAAAAAGCTGTGCAAAGCATGCCGTGTAGATAATACAGACCCGTTCTACGAGCTGGCAGAACAGGTGGCCGGGCCAATCGTCAATCGCAAATTAGCGCGCGAACAACAGCATCAAATAAAAGCAGAGCTATGGCAGTGGCTCACTGAAAACCTCGCCACCCTGCCTTATGCATATAGCGCACAGATAGACCAGTGGATTGAAGAACAGCGCAGCAAAGGTATCAGCTACCAACGACGTGATGAATACAAAAATCGTTTCAAACAAATGCTCGCTGTATTAAAGCGATTACCCGCCAATGGAGTAAGCCTGCCAATCCTGGCCGCCGATGTACTTGGAGACCCACACGCACTGGACGCCAACACCGCACTGGGTCGCCTTTGTATCGACGCATACTGCGCACTTAACGAGCTACCAAGAAACAATTATAGTTACCGCCTCAGGCGTCAATGGGAATGGGCTGGTGTAGCGCTTGATGGTGTGTCTTCCACCGTACTTATTCTGGGCTTGCGCAATAGCACAAACAACAATCACCGCGAATGGCTGCAATACGCTGCCGATCAACACGAACCCGTAGTAATGACCTACCGACAAATTTGCAAATGGCCTGCTGCTGCTCTTTCAGCTGGTCAGCATACAGTGGTACTGGAAAATCCATCCTTAATAGAAGCGGCCGCTGATGCCAATGTAAGCAATGTGCCTGTTATCTGCAGCGCCGGACAACCAACACTGGCCGTACAAACACTGGTAAGTCAGTTACGCGCCAATGGAGGCACAGTTTTACAACACGCAGATTTTGATGCCTCCGGACTACACATCACAAAGTGGTTTCAGCAACACACGGGCACAACCCCGTGGAAAATGAATGAGCGGCACTATCTTGATGCAATACAAAACCTCAACTCGCCGTCACTACCACTGGAACACCAGACTCTTCCAGTGACACCATGGGACAATGCATTGAGTGAATCAATGCAACGTCAAGGAATCTATATTAGCGAAGAACAGGTGCGGGAAGATCTGCTGAATGGAATGCACGAGCTTCGGTAGGTATAGCTGAATCGAGTGTTCAGAAGACGCAATACAGAATACAAAAACCAACTCCTGGTTTTTGCCTTTCCTGCCGAACTACGATGCGGTACCTGCGCTGAGCTGTAGAATTGAGTGTCGCGTCGGGCGAATACTTCTGGTAAGTGCACCACGAGGACCGAAAATATTTACGCTTGCTGACGCGTTAACACCCCCCATATGGCAAAG
>JAHDCB010000009.1 GCA_020630035.1 Gammaproteobacteria bacterium | reverse complement strand
GGCATTCATGTGGTAAAGCACAAAACGTGCCAAGAAAAAATCAAAGCGGTTAACCAATATTCTGCACTGATCTGGCGCAAAATGGTCAGCTCAGCCCGCTAATGCACCCAACAGGCGCGTGTGAATCTGTTCAAACGACCGATTACTCATCACCAGGATCGAATCTCCCGGCTGCGCTGTCGTCGCCACCTGCTGCACAATCGCCGCTGTGTCGGTATATATCTGCAACGCTGAACCCAGCTCAACCAATACCTGTTCCGGCGACCAGGCGAGATCGGGTGGTGCGAACAGATAAACCTGGTCAGCAGCCGCTAATGCTGCCGCTAACTGTTCCACGTGCACACCAAGCCGTAGCGAATTTGAACCAGGCTCCAATACAGCAATAATGCGCTGATCACCGACCTGAGCCCGCAAGCCTTGTAATGTCAGCCGGATCGCAGTCGGATGATGCGCAAAGTCATCCAACACTTGTATACCACGCACTGTGCCACGTAACTCCATCCGTCGCTGCACATGGGCAAAATCGTTTAAGGCAACAATCCCCTGTTCCGGCCCGACACCAACATGCTGTGCAGCGGCTAAGGCTGCCAGTGCATTCCGTATATTATGCTGCCCGGTCCAGGGCCAGGTGACCTGACCCACCGGCTGACCTTGATAACAAACGGTAAAGTTCTGCCCGTCCGGACTGGCACTCTGCACCTGCCAGTCGGCTGGTGCGTTATCGGCAAATGATTGTTGTGGTGACCAGCAACCCTGCGCCAACACCTCTGCCACAGACACATCATCTGCCGGCGTGATAATCAGGCCATTATCCGGCACTGTGCGCACCAGATGGTGGCACTGGCGCTGAATCGCGGCCAGATCAGGAAAGATGTCCGCATGATCAAACTCAAGATTATTCAGCACCAACGTCCGTGGGCGATAATGGACAAACTTTGAGCGTTTATCAAAAAAGGCCGTGTCGTATTCGTCCGCCTCCACCACGAAAAAACGTCCGGCACCAGGCTGGGCGGACACGCCGAAATTCTTCGGCACACCACCGATCAGAAACCCCGGTTCCAGCCCGGCCTGTGCCAGAATCCAGGCCAGCATACTGCTGCAACTGGTTTTGCCATGCGTCCCGGCAACAGCCAGCACCCAGGTATCTGACAAACAGTGTTCAGCCAGCCATTGCGGCCCGGAGGTATAGCGCAACCCGGTACGCAACATATATTCCACTGCCGGATTGCCCCGCGACAGGGCATTGCCGACAATCACTAGGTCAGGCGCTGGTTGCAGATGTTCTGGCTGATAGCCCGACAATAACTCAATCCCGGCCTCAGCCAACTGGGTACTCATCGGCGGATAGACACCGGTATCAGAACCGGAGACTGAATAACCGAGCGAGCGTGCCAGCAGGGCGATGCCACCCATAAAGGTGCCACAAATCCCCAGAATATGCAGATGCGGCATCACGGTGCCATATCCGCAGCAATACGCTGAAAGATCATATCCCGCACCGGATGCCCGAGTGCCTGGCCACGTTGTTCAAAACGTGTCAGTGGACGGTCGGGCGGTCGCGGCACATAACCATGATCGCCTGTGGCCATATTGCGTAGTCGTGGCTCAGCGGACAATACAGCTAACATCTGTTCAGCATAGGGTTCCCAATCGGTTGCCAGGTGCAATATGCCGCCAGGCTGTAACTTATGTGCAATCAATTGCGCAAACCCCTGCTGTACCAGACGTCGTTTATGGTGGCGCTTTTTCGGCCAGGGGTCAGGAAAAAATACACAGACACCAGCCAGCGACTGGTCTGCCAGACGATGACGCAGTACCTCCAGCGCATCCTGTTGCAGGATACGTGCATTATGACTGTTTTGTGCTGCCAGCCGCTGCAACAAGTGCCCCACTCCGGGGGTATGTACCTCAATACCGAGAAAATTACGCTCCGGATAACGATCAGCTGATTCAGCCAGCGCAGTCCCGTTGCCACAACCGATTTCCAGCCAGACAGGCTGATCGTTACCAAATAATTCAGGCAGATTCAGCGACGTTGGCTCAGCCGCTACACCGAAACGCGACCAGAACTGATCAAATGCACGTTGCTGACCGGAGGTCAGGCGCCCCTGGCGCAGTACATAGCTACGCACCGGACGTAATATTGGTTGTGACACAGCGCTCAAACGGATGTTATACAAATAAAAAGTGCGCGATTATATACGTTCCGGCAAATCACACCCAAACGATGCGTAAATTTTGCATTGTTGCCGATATTGATAGAGTAGAATGCCGATAATCTCTGACAACGCCTTTGTTCACTGACTGTATGTCAGACGCCTCATCTGCTGCAATCAGAGACTCTTCCGTTTACGCCTTCCATAATCAGGAGTCATCAATGATGAAAACACCAAAAATAATTGCCTTAACAGGTATTGGTCTGTTAGGGGTGCTCAATTATACCCAGCCCGCATTAGCCACGGAGTCAAACAAAAACACATGTTATATCATGTATGACGCTGGCAGCAGCGGCACACGGTTGTACGTATATGAACAAAATAACGGCAAACTGGTTGAACACGAAGGCCCTAAAGTAGCCGCACTAGCCGATCCGGTACGTAGCTTCCGGGGCAAAACACCAGCAGATATCAATGCTGTAACCGATGAAGTCGTCGGCGCACTGGACTCGATTCTGGCCGATGGGCCACTGGATGACGGCCAGCCGAAATGGCAGGGGTTTGACTGGAAGACCGGATGCCAGGTTGCTTCCGCCAAGGTCTATGCAACTGCCGGCATGCGTATCGCCGAACAGGAAAACCCAACCGATAGTGTGACATTATGGCAAACACTACAAACCAAACTACAGGCCAGAGTGGGTTCTGGTGTCACGGTGGAAACACGCACCCTGAGTGGGTTTGAAGAAGGGTTATTTGCCTGGTTAAGCGTGAAAGGCGACAGCAAGGCGACTGACTTCGGTAATGTTGAAATGGGCGGTGCCTCTTCACAAATCACCTTCCCATGTCAGGATTGCGACGCCGGAAACGATGCAGTCAGTACGATTCAGTTAGGTGGAAAACCGTTACAGATATATAGCTATTCCTTCCTTGGCCTGGGTCAGGACGAAGCTCCCAAAAGCCTGCCGATGCCATATGTAGACCCGGTACCTGCTGATTGCGCTCACGGTGTCGGTAGCCAGAACGACACCTGGGACCAGGCGCAATGTGCCGATGATATTCCGATTCGCGTGGTCGCAGGTGGTGACGCAATCCGGGATCCATACAACTATGCCGCTGGCAATCCATCTAAAGGCACAACCAATACGCTGCCTGCCGCACAGAAGGACATCAACCAGTGGACTCTGACCGGTGCCTTCAACTATGCGAAGGACACGGATATTCAGGAATGTTGCATCAATGGCAGCAATGCCTGCTTCCAGGCCGCAACATCGTGTTTTCGCCCGGTGTATCAGCAAAAATATCTGGACGTACTAGGTGTACAGGCAGCGGCTGCGAGCAAACGCAGTGCCAGTTGGACTCAGGGTGCGGTCATCTGCGAAACAGAAGACTGCATGGCTAACCAGGAAACAGCGCCGGTTTGTCGCTGGACGGCGGACGGTTGCCTGCAATAAAGCGACTGACCCAGCCCCGGGCAATATAGTCCGGCAGATCAGACATCGCCGGGACAACTTCCGGCTGAGCAGCCAGTTCTGCCAGACTATACTGCTCCAGCTGCGTCAGCAATTGGCAGGCAACCAAGCTGACGCGGCTGACCTGTGGCTGCAATCCGGCACGATGAATACACAAGGCATCCGGAGACTGCAGACCGGATAGGCTGGTTGGCAGGCTGTCTTGTTGTTGCCAATGTTGCCAGATCGCATAAATCGGCCAGGATGTTTGCATCAATCCGATCTCCGGGGCCAACTGTAACCGAGCACTGGCCTGCTCACTGGCGGTCAGTGCTGCATAATCGTTTACCGGGAACGGTGTTACGTCGGCAACATAGTAGGCCTGATGCAACAACAGCTCCAATTGGCTGAGATCAGCCAGATAGGGTAAATCGGATACGGCATGAAACGCATCTGGTAGATTAGCCAGATAAACAGGAAAACCAGCCCCGTACTGGTTCAGATTCCAGTGTGTAGCAGGATGATCGCAAACATAATGCTGCGCCAACGTCTGAAAACAGGACGCACCCAACACTGCACAGGTCATCGGATAGATCGCCTGTAACGTTTTTCTATAGGTGCCCTGGGTATTACGACGATAAATACGCAGACGCTCGGTCGGTGTATGCCCGGCCTGAGGCGCAATATATTCAGTTAAGCTGGTCTCAGCACCGCTTATCGCCTGGAGAAACTGGTGTTGCAATGTGGCCAGTTGCATACTTAATTACAGCTGCTTGCGGCACATAGATCAGCCGCCCGGCACGCCTGATCCAGTAGTACCGGCAAAGACGGAATATCATTGTCCCACTCAATCAGGGTTGGTGTCTCCGGAAAGTGTTGTAAGACTTGTTGATAGAGTGCCCAGACCGGTTCGGCCACCGGGTTATTGTGCGCATCGATCAGAATATCGCCCTGATCAGCAAACCCGGCCAGATGGATTTCACGCACTTGCTCCCGGGGTATTGCCTGGATAAACGCTTGCGGATCCACGCCTAAGTTACGCTGATTCACATACAGGTTATTCACATCCAGTAACAGGTCGCAATCCGCCTGGCGCAACACTTCAGCCAGAAATTCACCTTCACTCATATCACTCAGGGTATAGGTGAGATAAGCAGACACATTTTCGATCAGGATGCGCTGCCCCAGTATGTCCTGGGCTTGGCGAATGCGCCCAGCCAGGTGGGCGGCAGTATCCAGGGTATACGGCAGTGGCAACAAATCATGGCTCTGTGCTGTCCCCTGGTGACAAAAACAAGCGTGCTCAGAAATCCAGACTGCCCGGGTACGCTGCGCCAGTTGTTGCAATGCACGCAGATAATCAATGTCCAGTGGGGCCGTACCACCAAGCGACAGGTTCACACCATGCAGTGTCACCGGATAGATTTCACAAACTGCATCCAGCAGTTGCCCATCCAGGCCACTCTGATGAATAAAGTTATCGCTGAGGAGCTCCAGCCAGGGAACACAGTCCGGCTGCTGGATAAGCTGAGTAATGTGGGGCGTGCGCAGGCCGATACCAACGCCACGAATCGGGGAAGGAGCTGAGTGTGACATGATCAGAGGCAGGATGCCCTGCAGGAATACAGGGCAGACAAGTTTTGAATTAACCTTTGGCTGGTTTTACTTTAGCGACCACACCGCCGGTAATTTTGGTGCAGGTACCCGCAGGGACATACACCCATTCGGTATCCAGATTATCTCGCGGCGCCTGACCGGCACAACCATGTGCGCCATCCAGTGCACCACAATCATTTTTACCGGCCTGCGCGATGCCGGCACATTTTTCCCATGCCTTGGGATTATCTGGTACCGCAAAGGCCTGGACAGCACCGAGTGTAGCAATACCGGCGATAGTTGCTGTCAGCACAGATGTCGTGGTTTGACGCATCATCCTAGTCTCCTGAAATGACGAATAAAAAAACATCCCGGACAGAAAGATACGGTCCGGGATACCAAACATGACCTCGCTGCGACAGTGATGCCGCTCAGGAGTTGCATGCCTAACGTTTGCGTCGTGCCCGGCTGGGTGCCGGGCCGTGCCTGGCCTGATAACGGGTCCACCAGTCAGCAATGGCAGCATCCACATCACCAACCTGAGCGCGTAACAACATAAAATCATACGCAGCCCGAAACTTGGGGTGACGTACCAGACGCGCTGCACGACGGCTTTTGGTGGTCTGAAAGCTGAATTGCATCGCCCAGATATCACGTGTCATCGCGCTGAACCGTTTCGGCAGGGCGATCACCTGATTCTGCTGCGCCAGCACGCTGTCTGCCGCTTGATGCAGTGCCGGATAAGGGTCTGTACCATTCGCCTGCAAATGACGTGCTGCCCGCCGCACTGTGGCCCAGAGCAAGACGGCAAACAAAAATGCCGGTGTAATCGGCAAGCCTTGCGCCACCCGCTGATCACTATTCAGCAGGCCCTGCTCAATCAATGGCCGGGTGATCAGGTCATCTGCCAGCGCAAGATGCTCCGTTGTCTGGCGGAATAATATGGCCAGCAAGCCGTAATGTTCCAACTGCTGAAATGTGGCGACCGCCTTCCCGCTCATAAATAATTTCAGAACTTCGTCTGTCAGGCGTGCCGCCGGGACCGCATCCAGCAAATGCCCCAACTCAAATAATGGCGCTTCAGTTTCCGGGGCCAATTGGCAACCCAGCTTGGTGACAAAACGCACTGCTCGCAATAAGCGTACCGGGTCTTCAATGTAGCGCTGACGAGGATCGCCAATCAACCGGATAACCCCTTGGCGCAAATCCTCCAGGCCGCCAACATAATCGGTTAAGGTGCCATCCATACTGTTAAAGTACAGCGCGTTCAGCGTAAAGTCACGACGCAATGCATCCTGCGCTATCGTGCCATAACGGTTATCGCGTACAATCATCCCCTGCTCAGATTGCTCAGCCGCCTCACCCGAACGAAAGGTAGCCACTTCAATCTGTTCACGTTGCACCAAGACATGCGCCAAGCGAAAACGCCGCCCGATCAGACGACAACGGCGAAATAATGCCTTCACCTGTTCTGGTGTCGCATTCGTGGTGACATCAAAATCTTTTGGTTGCTGTCCCAGCAGCAGATCACGCACCCCGCCACCGACCAGATAGGCCTGATAACCTGCCTGATGTAACACACCCAACACGTCCTGTGCTGCTGGCGAAATTTTTTCCGGTGTCAGTCCATGGGCTTCCGCCGGATATATCGTTGGTGTAATGATAAGTTTCTTCCTGTTGTCCTATGCTCAATTTTGACCTGCATACACATTCCACCGCATCAGATGGTGCTCTGACGCCAACGGAACTGATGCACCAGGCAGTACAGGCTGGTGTTCAGGTGATCGCACTGACTGATCATGATACGACAGGGGGCATCACTAATGCCCGACATACCGCTGATCAATTGGGTCTGACACTGATTCCGGGCGTTGAAATTTCAGCAACCTGGCGCGATTGTACGCTACATGTCGTCGGCCTGCAGATTGCAACAGATCACCCGACTCTGCAACAAGGCCTGGCCCGGTTAGCCAATGCACGCACGGAACGTGCTCACCGAATCAGCGCACAACTGAATGCTGCCGGCCTGGCTGGCGACTGGTACACAACGGCACAACAATTCGGCCAATCAATCGGTCGCCCGCATTTTGCCCGTGCTCTGGTCGCAGCAGGCCATGCGGCAACCGTGCCGGAGGCCTTTAAGCAGTTTCTGAAGCCGGGTAAACCGGGCTATGTAGCCGGAACCTGGTCACCCTTAGCGGAAGTGGTGCACTGGATCCAGGCCGCAGGTGGCCAGGCAGTCCTGGCACACCCGGCCCGTTATCGCCTGAAACAACGTCGTTTGCGCCAATTACTGGATACCTTTGTCGATGTCGGTGGCACTGGCATAGAAGTGATCGCAGGCAATCATCAGGCTGAAGAAGTCCGGATGCTCGCCCGACTGGCGCATGAATATTCTTTGCTCGCTTCAGTTGGCTCAGATTATCACGGCCCGGGCCTGTCCTACCGCTCGCTCGGCACATTACCCTCACTCCCCACAGGCTGCATACCTATCTGGCGACAATGGTCTCTGCCGACAGCAAACACCACAGCCCATGCATCGGCCTAAAAAACGCCTGGGGCAACATTTTCTGGTCGACACACAAATCATTCACCAGATTGTCGCCGCCATACGCCCGCTACCGGAACAACGCTTGATCGAAATCGGTCCGGGCCAGGGCGCACTGACCCTACCGCTATTGCAGGCAGTCAATACGCTGGATGTGATCGAGCTGGACACAGACCTGATTCCTCACCTGCAAGCGAACTGCGCCAGCCAGGGCCAACTGCGGGTACATCATGCCGATGCACTGCAGATCACCTATCATCAACTGGCACCTTCCCCTCTGCGCCTGGTTGGCAACCTGCCATACAACATCTCCACCCCTCTGATCTTCCATCTGCTCAGCCAGCATCAAGTCATACAAGATATGCACTTCATGTTGCAACATGAAGTTGTCGCCCGCATGGCTGCCCAGCCTGGCAACAAAACCTATGGCCGCCTGAGTGTGATGGTGCAAAGCGTCTGCCAGGTTGAGGCCCTGTTTGATATTGCTCCGGGCGCATTTAATCCCCCACCGCAAGTCATGTCATCCTTGGTACGCCTGACACCAATGCCGGGGTCACATTCTGTGGCACACCAGCAGGCATTCAGTCAGCTGGTGACCCAGGCATTCAGCCAACGGCGCAAGACATTACGCAACAGCCTGAAGGGTTGGTTAACGACACAAGCTATGCAACAGGCACAGATTGACCCACAGGCCCGGGCTGAAAACCTCAGTGTTGCGGATTATGATCGCCTGACTTTGTCTTATCTAACTAACTGCTCTCATTAAGCATAATATTATTCTCCAGCTTTCTGATAGTCAGATCACGCTGCGGGAAAGGTATTTCGATATTATGTTCCCGAAACTTTTGCCATATTGAGAATAAAACATCGCTTTTAGGCTCAAAACGACCCGCTGTCACATTATCGACCCAAAATAATAATAAGAAATCTACCGAGCTTTCACCGAACTCGTGCAAAAAACAGCCAGGCTTCGGATCAAAGCTACAACGCGGGTGTTCTTGCGCAGCTTCTAGAAGCAATTGGCGCACTTTACGCAGATCAGACAGGTAAGCAACGCCAATATCAATCTGGATTCTTCCCTTAGCATGAGTGTGAGTCCAATTAGTTACTTGACTAGTGACAAGAGCTTCATTTGGAACCATTATCTCTTTGCCGTCGAATGCTTCAATTAGTGTATAACGAGCACTAGTCTGTTTAATTGTTCCCATAGCACCATCACTCAGCTCTATAATATCACCATCTTCAATAGACTTTTCAAACAACAGAATTAAGCCACTGATAAAATTAGAAGCAATTTTTTGCAAACCAAAGCCTAAACCAATACCAATAGCACCACTAAATACAGCAAATACTGTCAAGTCTACACTTAAAATATCTAGCAGAATAAGGCCAGCAACAAAGTAAACAAAAACTTGTATAATTTTTATAAATAGCGCCCGATTTCCTGCGCGCATTTTTTTAAATTTCTTAATACCATTTTCGCCAAAACTCGAAACTAAACGTGCCACCCAAAACACTGTGGTGATAATAAGAAAATATTTAAGCAATAAGTAAATTGAAAAATTAATGGCGCCAATTTTGAATGAGAAATATTCGGAACTTAAAAACTTTTCTATTGGCTTAAAATAGTCTAAAAAACCCAGTATAAAAAATAGCGCACATAAAATAAGCAACCATATTTTAACTTTGTAAGCACTAGGCTTTAAAAGCTTTAGCAGCAAGTTTTTCATTTTAAAATGTGGTCAGAGTGTTATATAAAGCAAAGCGCTTTAGAAAAAATCTAAGTAACTTACTCGGAAACCCAAGCTTGTAACGCAACAATGAGCTGTTTCGCCTGATCCGGGCTGGAAATATTAAACTTGGATTTTTGCTGATATTCGCCGTGGCGCTTCTGATAACGTCGAATCGTATATTTATCCTTGCCGTAACACGAGTTTTTCGCATCCCAATCCTGATAACGATACAGGATGGTAGTCCAGGCACCCCGGGATAAAATACATTTATCTAACTCTTTCGTAGTCTCAATACCGCCTTCGGTATAGCTGACGGTCAGGGAGTCTGGTGTTTGGTCTGCCATGTCGGCCATCTCGCTGAAGTGATGACTGGATAAAATAAGCAACGGTTCAGCCCGGCGACTAAGCCACGCATGGCATACTCACTATTCAGATGCACCATAACGGCGCAGGCGGTGCTGGATCGTCTCCAGTTGTTGCTGTTGTGCCAGTGCCAGAGCAGTCTGGCCCTGTGCATTGCGCGCATTCACATTGGCACCTTGTGCCAGTAAATGAGCTACCAGTCGATGATTATGTTGCTGAATCGCGATCAGCAATGGAGTATTACCTGCGACATCAGTCGCTTCCGGGTCTGCACCCTGTTGTATTAAAAAGCGTACGACATCGCGATCCTGCGAACCCTGCTGCGCCGCCAATAGCAATAAGACGGAAGCATCTATCACGGAACCAGCATCCAGCAACACTTCTGCTGCATGGATATGACCCTGCATGATGGCAACGGCGACAGGTGTCAGGTCTGACTTATCGCGAACAGTCAGGTCTGCCTGATGATCCAGCAGCGCTTCCAGTAAACTGATTTTGCCTTGTTCTGCAACGACATGGAGTGGATAACGACCATCCGGAAAAGGCTGGTTGATATCACTATCCCAGTGCAGGTGACGCTCAAGCTGGTCCAGATCGCCACGCTGTGTCGCCAGATAGAGAGATACGGTAGGGCGATCCTGGGCATCACACGCGATGATCAGGCCGGACAGTAGAATCATCGCTATCAGCGCAGGGTATTGCCTGAGGGAAGTCAACATAAAGGTATCTCTGAAAACGACTTTGCTACGCTCGTGACGTTTTCAGAGGCACCCTTAAGAGAAATGTCTGGAGCTGGCGACAGGAATCGAACCCGCGACCTGCTGATTACAAATCAGCTGCTCTACCTACTGAGCTACGCCAGCCAGAAAACGTGTTATTGGCCAACCAGGGCCAAGAGTACACCAGCCGCAACGGCTGAACCGATCACGCCGGCCACATTCGGCCCCATCGCGTGCATCAGTAAAAAGTTATGCGGATTAGCGTCTAAACCAACCTTGTTGACGACCCGGGCCGCCATCGGGACTGCAGAAACACCAGCAGCACCGATCAGGGGGTTCACTGTATCCGCCGATAGTTTATTCATCAGCTTAGCCATCAGAATGCCAGTCGCTGTGCCAATCGCAAAGGCAAACGCACCCAGCGCCAGAATACCCAATGTTTCTACACTCAGGAATTTATCTGCCTGTAGCTTGGATCCGACCGCCAGCCCCAGAATAATGGTGACAATGTTGATGATTTCATTTTGTGCTGCCTTGCTCAGCCGTTCCACAACGCCGGCTTCACGCAGCAGGTTGCCAAACGTCAGCATGCCGATCAATGGTGCAGCAGACGGCAGGAACAGCAGACATAATAACAAAACAGTCAGCGGAAATAAGATCTTTTCCAGCTTGCTCACCGGGCGCAATTGCGTCATAGCAATCTGCCGTTCAGCCGGTGTGGTCAGCAGGCGCATGATCGGCGGCTGGATGATCGGCACCAACGCCATATACGAATACGCCGCAACCGCAATCGCACCTAACAGGTCAGGTGCCAGCTTAGAAGCCAGAAAGATCGCTGTCGGGCCGTCAGCACCACCGATAATAGCAATCGCTGAGGCGTCTGCCAGGGTGAAGTCAAACCCCGGCAACACATTCAGTGCCAGTGCACCCAGCAGGGTCAGAAAGATGCCGAACTGTGCCGCTGCACCCAATAACAAGGTGCGCGGCATGGCAATCAAGGCACTGAAGTCGGTCAGCGCACCGACTCCCATAAAGATCATCAGCGGCGCAATACCGGACAGAATCGCCACATCGTAAAATCTGTGCAACATCCCCGGGCTATAGCCCAGGCTGGTTGCCAGGTCTTCACCGGCAATGATCTGCGTCTGACTGGCCTGTTTCCAGGCAGCACTCAGCTGCGCGGTATCCACATTTAATTGTTGCGCCAGTGCGACCAAATGTTGTGGGTCTGCGGCTAGCAGCAACTGACCAACAGCACTCTCACCTAATCCGGCAATAGGGATATTAGCCAGAATGCAGCCAAACCCGATTGGCAGCAGCAATAAAGGCTCAAACTTTTTGCTGATTGCCAGGTAAATGAGCAAAGCGCCGACGCCAATCATCAGCCCCTGATCCCAGGCCAGGTTGGCAATTCCCATCGATTGCCATAGCGTATTTAATCCAGTTTCCAGCATCGGTTCAACTCAGTGTCAACAGGTTATCGCCAACTTGTACCTTGTCTCCGGCCTTGACCAGTATCGCTTGTACCTGCCCACTGACAGAGGCGCGTACTTCGGTCTCCATCTTCATTGCTTCCAGAATCATCACCACGTCTCCGGCCTGCACGGTTTGCCCCTGGCTGACCGCGAGACTGACGATATGCCCGGCCAGTGGTGCCGATACCGCCTGTGCTGCAGCCCCTGACGCAGGTTGCGGTCCCGCCACCGGTGTCCCGGGCTGAATTTGTGTTACCTCTCCACCGGGCGCCACAGTAACCTGATAAGTATGGCCATCAACCGTAACCTGATACGCCTCAGGATCACCAACAGTACCAGCAGGTATCATCGCCGGTACCTCAGGTTGTTCCGTACCAGGCACAGGCTCAAAGGCCGCCGGATTATCCCGGTTCTGCAAAAACTTAAGCCCGACTTGTGGAAACAGTGCATACGTCAGCACATCATCTATAGACTCATCCGCCACACGCAGCTGATGCTCGGCAGCAAGCTGATTAAATTCTTCGGTTAAGGCCTCTACCTCGCTGGCGATCAGGTCTGCCGGACGACAGGTGATTGGTTCCTGGCCATCCTCCAACACCCGTGCCTGCAACGTTTTGTTCACTGGTGCCGGGGTGGCACCGTATTCACCGCGTAATACGCCCGCCGTTTCCTTGGCTATCGTTTTATAGCGTTCACCAATCAGCACATTCAATACAGACTGGGTGCCCACAATCTGTGAGGTCGGGGTCACTAACGGCAGATAGCCGAGATCCTCACGCACCTGCGGAATCTCCTGCAACACCTCATCCAACCGATCTTCAGCTCCCTGTTCACGCAACTGGTTTTCCATATTAGTCAGCATACCGCCAGGTACCTGAGCAACCAGAATACGTGAGTCTGTACCGCGTAATGAACCTTCAAACCTGGCGTATTTTTTACGCACTACCCGGAAATAAGCCGCTATTTCTTCTAATAAATTCAGATCCAGCCCGGTATCTCGTACCGTATCCTGCAACATCGCCACCACGGTTTCAGTAGAAGTATGCCCATAGGTGGTCGACATGGATGATATGGCGGTATCCACCATATCAATGCCTGCCTCAACAGCCTTCAGAATAGAAGCTGTACTCAATCCTGTGGTGGCATGTGAGTGCAGAGTAATCGGCAAATTGACGGTTTTTTTCAATCCACTGACCAGTTGTTCTGCCATGTAAGGGCTGAGCAATCCGGCCATGTCCTTGATGCAAATGGAATGGCAGCCCATAGACTCCAGGCCACGTGCCAACTTGAGCCAATAATCCAGATCGTGCACCGGACTCACGGTATACGATAAGGTGCCCTGCGCATGTCGTTCGACCTGCAACGTGGCTTTCACTGCTGTTTCCAGGTTACGCAGATCGTTCATCGCATCAAAAATGCGAAACACATCCATGCCGTTCTGTGCCGCTCGCTCAACGAATCGGGTCACCACATCATCCGCATAATGCCGATAGCCCAGGATATTCTGGCCACGCAACAACATTTGTTGCGGGGTATTCGGCATCGCCTGTTTCAGAGCACGTAACCGTTCCCAGGGGTCTTCGCCCAGATAACGGATGCAGGCATCAAATGTCGCCCCGCCCCAGGACTCCAGTGACCAATAGCCGACCTGATCCAGTTTTTCTGCGATCGGCAACATATCATCTAGGCGCAAACGTGTGGCAAACAGGGATTGATGGGCATCCCGCAACACAACATCGGTAATCGCTAGTTTTTGTGTTTTCATGAATAGTCTTCTCTTCAGATACGCCTGGCAGCGCGGTAACGTGCAACGGCTGCACCAACCACTGCGGCGACAGGAGCAGCCGTCTGTTGATCAGGCTGCGGCTGTGCAATAAGACGAGGTGATGCTGGTGCGTTCAACAAAGCTGGCCCACCAATCCTGAGGGCAAACGCGCTCATACCACGCAACATAACAACCAGCAGGGACAAAAAGACAAACACAATACCCATGCCGAGCAGCATCAGCTCAAAGCCGGTGACAAAGAGTTCAGACATAGCGGAGTTTCCCATGATCAGA
This sequence comes from Gammaproteobacteria bacterium, assembly GCA_020630035.1. GTDB lineage: Bacteria > Pseudomonadota > Gammaproteobacteria > Chromatiales > Chromatiaceae > JAHDBG01. The sequence goes on along the minus strand of JAHDCB010000009.1, from coordinate 4,931 downwards.
CAAAGGCTTCAGCCTCACCCGGTGCAGGCAACAAGTCAGGCATTAACTTTTAATCCCGACGCCCTTGTTCAGTAGGTACATAGAATAGGCAGCTAAAACAACGATAAAAGCAAGAATAATACCGAAAGCAACACTGAGTGAAATATCAGACACGCCGAGCAGGCCATAGCGAAACGCATTCACCATATACAACACCGGGTTAACCAGCGAAACATGCTGCCAGAACTCTGGCAACAGGTTGATGGAATAAAATACCCCACCCAGATAGGTTAGTGGTGTCAGGACAAAGGTCGGAATAATCGAAATGTCATCAAAGGTGTTCGCATACACCGCATTAATAAAGCCCGCCAGAGAAAACAGAATAGCAGTCAGGATAAACACCGCGAAGGTGACACTGTAGCTGTAAATCTGAATATCCGAAAAAAACAGGGCAACACCGGTGACGACAATGCCAACAATCACACCACGTGCCAACCCACCGCTGACAAACCCGGCCAGAATGACCCAGTTAGGCAAAGGAGAGACCAGCATTTCTTCAATATAACGCTGGAATTTACTGCCGTAAAAGCTGGATACCGTATTCGCATAGCTGTTGGAGATCACCGCCATCAGGATCAGACCGGGCACGATAAAATCAATATAGCGGAACCCCGCCATATCGCCGAGCTGTTCACCAATCAACTGACCAAAGATAATGAAATACAAAATCGTTGTAATGGCAGGCGGCAGAATGGTCTGTACCGCAATCAGCATAAAGCGCCGGATTTCTTTGTACAGAATAGTCTGAAAGCCGACCCGATACAGTGCCTTCATACCGCGCCCCCCGAAGCCCGCTGCACCCGATCCAGCATCAATTGCTCCAGCCGGTTCTGTTTGTTACGCAAGCTGACTACCTCAATCCCTGCCTGCTTCAATCCGGCAAATAAGGCACTGAACCCCTGCTGCCGCGACACAGTCACTTCCAGGCTATGCGAAGCCGTCTGTTGCAGAGTAAAGCCATCCAGTTCCGGCACCTGTTCCAACGCCTGCGCTGTATCCAGCACCAGGGTCTCCTGAGCTAACTGACTGAGTAGAGCGGCCATTGGTGCACACTCCACAATGCGTCCCTGATCAATGATAGCAATATGACGACACAGGCTTTCGGCCTCTTCCAGATAGTGTGTCGTTAAGATAATCGTGGTACCCTGCTGATTGATCTTACGCAGAAAAGCCCACATTGAGCGCCGGATTTCAATATCCACGCCCGCTGTGGGCTCATCCAGAATCAACAAATGCGGCTCATGCACCAGGGCACGCGCAATCATCAGCCGCCGCTTCATACCACCGGATAAATCACGCGACTGGGTATGACGTTTATCCCACAGGTGGAGCTGTTTCAGCACTGTTTCAGCACGTGCCAGCGCACGATGACGTGGCATACCGTAATAGCCCGCCTGATTAACAACAATCGCTAATACTGGCTCGAACCCGTTAAAATTAAATTCCTGTGGCACCAGGCCCAGCAAAGACTTTGCAGTTTCCGGTGCCTGATCCAGGTCATGCCCGAAAATCTCAACAGAACCACTCGATTTGTTCAACAAAGAACAGATGATACCGATCAGGGTGGACTTACCCGCACCGTTTGGCCCAAGCAAGGCAAAAAAATCGCCTTTCTGGACAGTGAGATCAACCTGTTCTAAGGCACGTGGCCCATTCGAATATTGTTTACTGAGTTGCTGAATCTGCAAAGCGAACATAACGCAGGATTAACCAGGGTGATATCAAAGGGCACTTCTGAACCCAACTGAGGCAGAGATGCCCTGGAACAAGACAAAGCCTGCTGATGATACCTGGAGAATCACGAAATCTCAATATCTACCCAAACCGGCGCATGGTCTGATGGCTTATCCATTGCACGAATATCATACGCAATACCCGCATCAGTCACCCGATTATTCAGTGCCGCAGTGGCCAATACCAGGTCAATACGCAGCCCGCGCTTCGGCTCGCGTGCAAAGCCCTTGCTCCGGTAATCAAACCAACTGAACTGGTCGTCCACCTGCGGATGCATGGTGCGAAAGGTATCGTACAGACCCCAATCATACAGGCGTTGCAACCAGTCACGTTCTTCCGGCAGAAAGCTACATTTGCCATCACGCAGCCAGCGCTTCACGTTCACCGGGCCAATACCGATATCCTGATCTTGTGGGGCGACATTCATATCACCCATCACCAGAATCAGATCTTCCGGCTGACACTGCTCACCAAGCATCTGATACAGGCTGGCATAAAACGCACACTTATGCGGAAACTTAGTCGCATGCCCGCGATGTTCTCCTTGTGGGAAATAGCCATTGATAATCCTGACCGCCCGACCTTGCGGGCCAGGATATGTCGCGCAGATCAGACGCCGCTGCGCATCACCTGAGTCCCCGGGAAAACCGGTGCTCACTGTACTAGCGGCTTGTTTCGACAGAATTGCTACGCCATAATGACCCTTTTGCCCATGAACAACAGCCTGGTAGCCGAGCTCTGCCACCATATCGTGCGGAAACTCAGCATCCTGCACCTTGGTTTCCTGCAGGCCGATAATATCCGGGTCATAGTGCGTACGTAATGCCTCCAGTTGATGGGCACGAGCACGAATACTGTTAACGTTAAAAGAGACAATGCGCATGGCTTACCTGACAATTGTAAGAGCGATACAGGTTCTGAAAATATGGTTTTTCTGATGCATTTAGGCATGTTACGCGGATTATTATTGCTGTGTGCATTAGTCTGCTGCCCACTGGTATTACTGGCAGAAACTGAGCCGGTTGGCTGGGGAGTGATTACCGCTTATGTGATTCCGAGTCTTGTGGTACTACTGAGTTTTGTGTTGCTGTTAGATGCCCTGATGAATCGCATTTTCATGTTGGCACAAGACACGACCTGCAGAACACTACAGCGGATCAGACTGTGGTCTGATCTGAGTGTATTCGCCCTGCTGATGTTGTGCTGGCTACCCTATTTCCGCACGATTGGTTCCGCGTAACCATACGCTTTCTGCTACACCACACCATTTATTTCACCAGAGAATGTTTATGTCCGCTGACTATGCCCGCACCGCCCGTTTTAACATGGTGGAACAACAAATCCGCCCATGTGATATTACGGATGAATCCGTGCTACGTGTACTGCAGCAAATCCCGCGTGAACACTTTGTACCAACAACCTACCAACACCTCGCCTTTGCAGATACCGCGATTCCATTAAGCGATCAGCATAGCATGATGACCCCAAGGCAGGAAGCAATTCTGCTACAGGCACTGGCAGTACAACCCGGCGATAAGGTACTGGAAATCGGCACCAATAGTGGCTTTTTGTCCGCCTGCCTGCTGGCACTGGGTGGCGAGGTCACCAGTTATGAAATCGCACCTGACTTACATACAAACGCCGCTACAGCACTGCATCAGTATGACCCGGCACACCAGACAAAATTAATCAACGGAGATATCTTTCAGGCTGAGCTGCCGACTGAACATTTTGACGCCATTGCAGTGACTGGCTCTGTCCCGACAGTACCAGAGTTATTTTTATCCTGGCTAGCACCCGGTGGCCGACTATTCTGTGTTGTCGGCGAGCCACCAATCATGCTGGCACAATGTTTAACCCACCACGCATCCGGTAACGTGCAAACCGTCAACCTGTGTGACATGTTGCTGGAACCATTACAACAAACATCACCATCTGACGCCTTCGTATTCTGAAGAACATCCCTGCAAATAATAAGCAGAAACACCTCTGGTACTATGCAACATCTTAACCCGCAACAACTTGCTATCTACTTGCAGAACCACCAACCTTACCTGTTGGATGTGCGAGAGCCCTGGGAGTTTGCACATTGCCACCTTCCGGACTCCCACCTGATTCCACTGGGTCAGCTAGCAGGTCATCTGGACGAACTGGATCCGGATCAGGATATTGTGGTGATCTGTCATCATGGTCACCGCAGCCAGCAAGCCGGCATGTTCATGCAACGACAAGGCTTCAGCCGGATCACAAACCTGGATACCGGTATCGACGGCTGGGCCAGAACGGTCGATCAGACGATGCCCGTGTACTGAAGTTTATAGATGGCAACGGGCAATACTCAGCAACTAACATCTTGACACTGTGATAGCACACAGGAAAACCTGATCGAGGATAATAAGAAATTATGATTTTTAACTGGCTCACCAAGCGGCCGATATTTGCCACTATCCGCGATAGCCTGCCGACTATCGCTGTACTGGTTGGCGCAGTCTGGGCAGGCTGGACCTTCCTGGCAACCGGCCAGATCAGGCAGGCGGAACTGCAAATCCGACAGCTTGAGCAACAAGTGTTACCGGTAATCAATGTACAGGTACAGGCCGAACACTGGCCTACCCGTCAGGCTGGCGACACCATTCGGGTAGAGGTCACCTTGACTAATCAGGGTCAGTTTAAAGAATTATTAGACCTAACCCAAAACCCGTTCCGCGTCTATCCGGTGCAATTCACATCCGACAACCCAACCAGCACCACCAGCGACATGCCGCAATATGGCCAGTTGCCCGTGCCCACCGCCCCCTGGCGGGTCGGTACACCAGACTTTCCGGCGCGTACCGAAGACCTGCAACTCCTGCCGGGTGAACAACAACGGCTGATGTGGCTATACCAGGTGCCTGGGCCACATTTATATTATGTTGAGTTCAGTGTACCACTGAGCAAGAAAAGCCGTGCGCAATGGCGTGATACTGAGGCTAAGCTGCACCAACCTGAGTGGTTTGATGGCACCTTTGTGGAAGTTCCACCTGCCTGATACCTCCAGTGCATCCGTCACAACCCCCAGACAACCATGCTGTATCTTCAGCTCCAGCACCACACGTTGTAGTTGACCGGGTGCGATTCAAACTGATGTGGTGATTTGCTACCACAGGTTTCTGGCAAGC
>JAHDCB010000174.1 GCA_020630035.1 Gammaproteobacteria bacterium | reverse complement strand
CCAAAAGATATCACCTCGGTAAACCCGAGTTTCTTGTAGGTGAGCCCCAGACAGTAGAGCACCACCAGAAATTCCAGACCGGCAAAAGGCAACACCAGCCAGAGTCCAAACATCGCGATGCCGCCGCCGAACAGCAAGCTGACCGCACCGAGTGACGCCGCCAGCAGCACGTTGGCACGCCAGCTCATCGATCGGTTTCCCTTAACGATAATCTGAGTCGCACCACTTAAACTGTTTTGCTGTCTCACAACCATTTGGCAGTGCCCATTGAAACAGCCGCCGATGTTAACCTACCCGTACACATGGCTCAACGATCCCGAAGTTCTCATCACCACAATGTGGTTACGGTGCGGATGTAAAACTGTCTCACCAGACCGAGGTGATTTTCAGAAATTTCTGAAATGATGATAATCACTAAAACCGTTATCGGCAAGCATTCGCACCATCTGATAGCTGATCCATTGCAATAACTATTCAAGAAAGACCGCCGGAGTCACTTCTTAAATCCACGCAGCGAATCCAGGCTGACATAAACCTCGCCATTCGAAGAGTGCTTTCGGGACGAATCTGATTGACCTTTCCATCCGTGTGCATACACCACTTCCAGCGTTGCAGTGATGCCGCCCTCGTTATTTTTGGGGTAGGCCGATGCCAGCTTCCGGCGAATGTCCCTGCCCATCAACCCTCTGCGACGCCCCGCAACGACACTCAGCGCACCGGTGGCAATCAGTTCATCCAGCAACGCATCGACGCTTGAGTAATTGATCTGCAGCCTTTCAACATCCATTACCGGGTCGGACACGCCGGACCTCAGCAGCAGATCTCCGACATCGTGCATATCCAGCAACGCATTAACATGCGACGCCGAGTCTATTGAAGCCCAGCACTCTCTCAGCTCTATCAGTGTATCGGGTCCGGCCGTGCTTAAAAAAAATACGCCTTGTTCAGACATTACCCGGTTCAGCTCCGAGGCAAACTGATCCGGTGGATGTATCCACGGCAGCATTAAATTAGAAACAACCAGGTCAAAAACACCGTCGGCAAAGGCCAGCGAGCTGGCGTCGAGCGCGACCAGGGGCGGTTGACGCTGCCAGAAACGTGTTGCTCTGGCGCTTCTTAACTGACTTGCACTCAGATCCGCAGCAAATACGGTTGCGTCGGGAAAGCTTTTTTGCAGCGGTTTAATGTGGCGGGCATCACCTGCGCCAAGGTCCAACACCCTTTGCGGGTTGATTTTTAGCAGTGCCAACCGCTCGAACAGCCGGCCGGCAATAAGATCGGGTACCGCAAACTCGTGACGGCCTATGCGGCGCCGGTTAATCCGGTCAACAAGTTCCAGATCAATCTGGTAGTCGGTTTCGTCGAACGTCGACACGTAATAAACCTGAAATTCCTGACGCAAAGTGCGGGTGACAGCCAGAATACACACTCGGGGCAACTCCGGATCAGTCCGGCAGCGGCAACAATGTGTTTTCATTCGATCAGCGGAAGACTACCATGCGCACTTCCACAACAGGCTGATTTATGCACTTTCTATTTCCAGTTATCGGCTACCTGATCGGCTCGGTGTCAGCCGCCATTATTGTCTGCAAGCTAATGCGACTTCCTGACCCGCGCGAGCAGGGTTCGGGAAATCCGGGGGCAACCAATGTACTGCGTGTCGGCGGTAAGCTTGCCGCAGCGATCACACTGATTGGTGATGCCGCGAAAGGGCTGTTGCCGGTGCTGCTTGCTGTTTATGCGAACGCCCCCGCGCTATGGGTGGGCATCACCGCTATCAGCTGTGTACTCGGACATCTGTACCCGGTGTTTTTTCAATTCAAAGGCGGCAAGGGTGTGGCGACGACCATCGGGGCAGTGTTTGGTATGTCCTGGATTGCCGGTCTTTTGTTTATCACCAGCTGGCTGGCGCTGAGCCTGCTGTTCCGCATCTCTTCACTGGCCGCGCTCGGCAGCCTGGTGCTGCTGCCAATGTTTCTCTGGATAACCACAGGTTCCCTGGCGCTGCTGATTTGCTCAACACTGATCGGCGTTCTGGTTTTCTGGCGTCATCGCGCCAACATTCAAAGACTCCTGCAGGGCGAAGAACCCAGAATCGGGCAGAAAAAAAACACACCGTCAGAGGGCTGAACCAGCAAACACTATGGCTGCTCAACCCACTGCCAGACCCCTGTCAGGCGCTTTGCACAGGGTTGAGCTCTGTCAGCGGCCAGCGCGGGCGTATGGTGATTTCCGGCCCGGATATTTCACCGGCCAGTAATCTGATAGCGCCGGCGTAGGCAATCATTGCACCGTTATCCGTGCAGAATTCCAGCCGGGGGCAGGTAAGTTTTGCGCCCATTCGGCTCAATTCCTTTTCCAGTCCGGCGCGCAGCTTTGTGTTACGGGCGACTCCACCAGCCACCACCAGCTGATCCACCCCCTCCTGTTTCAGCGCGCGCCGACATTTGATAATCAACGTGTCGACCACAGCCTCCTCAAAACCTGCTGCGATATCCGCGACACAGGCCGGGTCACGATCGACAGCGTTAAACGCGGTCATGGCCGCCGTTTTCAAACCGCTGAAACTGAAATCAAGCCCGGGACGGTTCGTCATCGGACGCGCAAACTGAAATTTTTCCGGATTGCCGGTTTCCGCCGCCTGCGCCAGCCTGGGTCCACCGGGATACCCGAGCCCCAGCAATTTAGCGGTTTTGTCAAAAGCCTCACCTGCCGCATCGTCCAGTGTGTCGCCGAGCAGCGCGTACTTGCCGATTGCATCCACCCTCATCAATTGAGTGTGCCCGCCAGACACCAGCAAACAGATAAATGGCAACTCCGGACGATCTTCATCGAGCAGGGGTGCCAGCAGATGCGCCTCCATGTGATGTACCCCGAGGGCCGGTTTTTCCAGTGCCCAAGCTAGCGTCCGCCCGGCCACCGCCCCGGTAAACAAGGCGCCTGCGAGCCCCGGCCCCGCTGTATACGCCACTGCATCGACATCTTTCAGCACAGCACCGCCATCTGCCAGGCACTTTCGTGTCAGCCCTATCCACTTTCTTATATGATCACGCGAGGCAATCTCCG
>JAHDCB010000008.1 GCA_020630035.1 Gammaproteobacteria bacterium | reverse complement strand
AGCTGATAGCACCGATTGCGATGACCGAAGGTCTGCGCTTTGCGATTCGCGAAGGTGGTCGTACGGTTGGTGCCGGTGTTGTATCTAAGGTTGTTGAATAATCTGCGCTTCAGGCGTTAAGCTCTTTAATTATGGTTGGTAGTAGCGATCGCTGGCTGCGGTTGTGACAGGTAACAAGGCTATGTCAAATCAACGTATTCGTATTCGTCTTAAGTCCTTTGATCATCGTTTGATTGATCAATCAGCGACTGAAATCGTTGATACTGCGAAACGTACCGGTGCGCAAGTGCTTGGTCCGATTCCGCTGCCAACCAAAAAAGAGCGTTTTACTGTATTGATTTCACCGCATGTGAATAAAGATGCGCGTGATCAGTATGAAATTCGTACGCACAAGCGGTTACTGGATATCGTTGATCCGAATGATAAGACGGTAGATGCGCTGATGAGGCTGGATCTGGCCGCTGGTGTTGATGTCCAGATCAAGTTGAGCTGAGGTTAAGGTCATGACTGTTGGCTTGGTAGGACAAAAAGTAGGGATGACCCGCATCTTTTCGGATGACGGTGTATCAACCCCGGTAACAGTGATAGAAGTGCAGCCAAATCGTGTGACTCAGGTGCGAACTCTGGCGGCAGATGGCTATCGTGCGATTCAGGTGACGACAGGTCATAAAAAGCCGTCGCGGGTGAATTTGCCGATGAAGGGTCACTATGCTAAGGCGCAGACAGAGGCCGGGCGTGGTCTTTGGGAGTTTCGCTTGCCGGTTGAAGCCCAGGATGAATGGCGGGTTGGTGATGCCCTAGACGCAACTTTGCTGGAGGCCGGGCGCAAGGTTGATGTGCGTGGTGTCAGCAAGGGTAAAGGCTTTCAGGGTGGTGTGAAGCGACACAACTTCCGTACCCAGGATAATACCCACGGCAACTCATTATCACATCGTGCTCCTGGTTCTATCGGTCAGTGTCAGACGCCAGGACGCGTCTTTAAAGGCAAAAAGATGGCAGGGCACATGGGGGCAGCAAAGGTCTGTGCTCAGAATCTGGAAGTGGTGCGGATTGACGCAGAGCGTCGATTAGTTCTGGTAAAAGGTGCCGTGCCTGGTGCGAATGGTGGTGATGTGATCATTACCCCGGCGATCAAACAGCGACAGAAGGGATAAGGCGTGGAACTGAAAGTACACGGTGGAGACAGTCTGCAAGTGGCGGATAGCGTATTCGCTGCGGACTATCGCGAGCCTCTGATTCATCAGGTAGTCACCGCCTACCGCAATGCTGCGCGCGCCGGTACGAAGGCGCAGAAAAATCGTGCAGCAGTACGTGGCGGTGGTGCTAAGCCGTATCGGCAGAAGGGAACCGGTCGTGCGCGTCAGGGTACCAGTCGTAGCCCGATTCTGCGTTCAGGTGGCGTTACATTTGCTGCTTCTCCGCGTGATTATGCGCAAAAAGTGAACCGCAAGATGTATCGTGGTGCGATTCGCTCTATTCTGTCCGAGTTGGTGCGTCAGGAACGACTGTTTGTGGTTGAAGCACTGGAGCTGGCAGAAGCGAAGACCAGGGCGCTGGTAGTAAAGATGGCTGAGCTTCAGCTCAGTGACGTATTATTGGTTACAGCGGATTTTGATGAAAATTTATGGCTGGCCAGCCGCAATCTGTACCATGTCGGGTTTCTGCCGGTAAATGAGTTGGATCCGGTGGCGCTGATTGGTTTTGAGCAGGTGTTGATCACGACTGCGGCACTGCGCGCCTTAGAGGAGCGTCTGGCATGAATAAAGAGCGTTTATTGCAGGTGATATTGGCACCTCTGAACTCTGAGAAGACAGTTGGTATGGCTGATCAGTCAAACCAGTTTGCCTTCAAGGTGCTGACAAATTCGACCAAGCCCGAAATCGCAGCAGCAGTTGCCCTGTTGTTTGAAGTGGATGTTGAGGTAGTTCGTACCCTGAATGTTCGGGGTAAGAAAAATCGCACTGGTCGTCGTTCCGACTGGAAAAAGGCCTATGTTCGTATTAAGGCCGGACAAGACATTAAATTTGCCGAAGAAGTCTGAAAACTATGGCAATTGTTAAAGCAAAGCCAACCTCACCAGGCCGTCGGCATGTGGTGTGGGTGCGGCAGGCAGAACTGCACAAAGGTGGTCCGCTACGTGCACTGGTTAGTAAAAAGCATAAAACCGGTGGGCGCAATGGTGCTGGACGTATCACTACTCGTCACCGGGGTGGTGGGCATAAGCAGCGTTATCGCATCATTGACTTTAAGCGTGATAAAACAGGTGTTGTTGGTCAGGTTGAGCGGATTGAATATGATCCGAACCGCACCGCCAACATTGCTCTGATCAAATACGCAGATGGTGAGTATCGCTATATTATTGCGCCATCAGATTTAAAGGTTGGGGCAGAAATTCAGGCTGGAGATGATGCGCCGATTGCGGTAGGTAATTGTCTGCCGTTGCGCAATCTGCCACTCGGCTGTCTGGTGCACTGCATTGAAATGAAGATTGGCAAGGGTGCACAGATGGCGCGGAGTGCCGGTGCTTCTGCCCAACTAGTGGCACGCGAAGGTCGTTACGCGACGTTGCGTCTGCGTTCTGGTGAAATGCGTAAGATTCATGCGGATTGTCGCGCAACACTGGGTGAGGTCAGCAATGCAGAGCACAATCTGCGCAAGCTGGGTAAGGCCGGTGCAGCACGGCATCTGGGTGTGCGACCAACGGTACGCGGTGTCGCGATGAACCCGGTAGACCACCCGCATGGTGGTGGTGAGGGGCGTACCTCTGGTGGCCGTCATCCAGTCAGTCCCTGGGGTGTGCCAACGAAGGGACACAAAACACGATCCAATAAGCGCACGGATCAATTTATCGTGCGTGATCGCCGTCGTAAGTAATCTGGGGTTTAGCGAAGATGCCGCGTTCGATTCGGAAGGGACCATTTATTGATCATCATCTGGCGAAAAAGGTAGAGGTTGCGCAGGCGAAGAAGGATCGTCGGCCGATCAAAACCTGGTCGCGCCGTTCTATGGTCAGCCCGGATATGGTGGGTTTGACGATAGCTATTCACAATGGCCGACAGCATGTGCCGGTGTTAATCAGTGAAAATATGGTCGGTCATAAGCTTGGTGAATTTGTGCAGACCCGTTTATATCGCGGGCACACTGCTGATAAAAAGACCAAGAAGTAAAGGAGCGCATGATGCAAGCGATGGCGAAATGGCGTTATGCGCGGCTTTCAGCACAGAAAGGCCGCTTGGTAGCGGATCAGATTCGTGGTATGCCAGTAGAACAGGCGCTGGATTTATTAACCTTCAGTAATAAAAAGGCAGCCGTCTTTATTAAGAAGGTGCTTAATTCAGCGATCGCGAACGCTGAGCACAATGAAGCAGCAGATATTGATGAGTTGGTTGTTCAGACGATTTATGTGGATGAAGGGCCGACAATGAAGCGGATGCGGGCAAGAGCGAAAGGCCGCGGTACCCGGATTCTGAAACGAACCAGTCACATTACTGTGGTTGTGGCGGACGAGACATAAACGGGTAATATTTATGGGTCAGAAAGTACATCCTTATGGCATGCGCCTGGGTATTGTCAAAGACTGGACATCCAGATGGTATGCGGACTCCAGGAATTATGCGAATCTGCTGGAAGCTGATATGCAGGTTCGTGATTTCCTGCTGACCCGGCTGAAAAATGCCGCAGTGAGCCGAGTCCAGATTGAGCGTGCGGCAAAAGATGTACGGATTACAATCCATACTGGTCGCCCCGGTGTTGTGATCGGTAAAAAAGGCGAAGATATTGAGGCATTGCGCAAAGAAGTGATGCACCGTATGGGCATGCTGGTGCATGTCAATATTGAAGAGATTCGTAAGCCGGAACTGGATGCACAATTAGTTGCGGAAAATATTGCGCAGCAGTTAGAGCGTCGGGTAATGTTTCGGCGGGCGATGAAGCGTTCAGTGCAGAATGCGATGCGGTTAGGTGCGGAAGGAGTAAAAATCAATATCGCCGGGCGCTTGAACGGTGCTGAGATTGCGCGTAATGAATGGTATCGCGAAGGACGTGTCCCGTTACATACATTGCGTGCGGATATTGATTATGGTTTTGCTGAAGCACTGACAACCTACGGCATTCTGGGTGTGAAGACCTGGATATTTAAAGGTGAGGTTTATGCTGATCAGCCAGCTGAATCAGCCGCACCTCAGTCGAGAAAAAGCAGACAGAAAAAGACCGGAGATCGGGGATAACAGATGTTACAGCCAAAGCGTACTAAGTATCGCAAGCAACATAAAGGCCGTAATCGCGGGTTGGCTTCGTCCGGTAACAAAGTCAGTTTTGGAGAGTTTGGCCTGAAGGCCACTGATCGTGGCCGGATTACTGCACGCCAGATTGAAGCCGCACGGCGTACCATCACTCGTACAGTGAAACGTGGCGGTAAGATCTGGATTCGTGTCTTCCCGGATAAGCCAATTACCAAAAAGCCTTTAGAAGTACGGATGGGTAAGGGTAAAGGGAATGTCGAATATTGGGTTGCTCAGATTCAGCCTGGTCGCATGTTATATGAAATTGAGGGTGTCTCTGAAGAATTGGCCCGGCGCGCTTTTACCTTAGCCTCTGCTAAACTGCCGGTGCATACGACCTTTGTTAAACGGGTGATTTTGTGATGACGGTCAGCGAATTACGGCAGAAGACGCCTGCCGAGCTGCGTGAGGCCCTGCTGGAGCTGCGCAAAGAACAATTTAATCTGCGTATGCAGAAGGCAACTGACCAGTTGAAACGTCCGCATCTGGTAAAGCAGGCGCGTCGTAGCATAGCGCAGGTAAAAACAGTGATGAACGAACAGCGGCGGGCCGCAGCATGAGTGAACCAGTCAATACTAACCGGACGCTGCAAGGCCGAGTGACCAGTGACAAGATGGATAAAACGGTCACTGTTCTGGTAGAACGTCGTGTTAAACATCCGTTGTATGGTAAGTTTGTGCGCCGATCCACCAAGATTCACGCGCATGATGAACAAAATGAATACTGCATCGGTGACACGGTGCTGGTGATGCAGTGTCGTCCGCTATCTAAGACGAAAAGCTGGCGTGTTGTGCAATTGATTGAGCGTCCGAAGTAGTCGTACAGACAGCAGACAATCTCTTTATGTCGGGGAAGATTCATGATCCAGATGCAAACAGTGCTGGATGTTGCAGACAACAGTGGTGCCAAGCGAGTACAGTGTATCAAAGTGCTCGGTGGCTCTCATCGGCGGTATGCCGGTATTGGTGATGTCATCAAGGTTTCGGTTAAGGCAGCCATTCCTCGTGGTAAGGTAAAAAAAGGCGATGTCATGAATGCGGTAGTTGTGCGGACGCGCAAGGGTGTGCGCCGCCCGGATGGCTCCGCGATTCGTTTTGATGGCAATGCGGCTGTTTTACTGAACAATGCTCTGGCGCCGATTGGTACTCGTATTTTTGGTCCTGTGACCCGTGAGTTACGTGGAGAACGGTTTATGAAAATCGTCTCGCTGGCTCCGGAAGTTCTCTGAGAACAGCGGTATGGCACAACGAATTCGTAAGGGCGATGAAGTTATTCTCATCGCAGGCAGAGATAAAGGCCGGCGTGGTACAGTACTTTCGCTGCAAGGCGATCGGGTTCTGGTTGAGAACCTGAATCTGGTGCGCAAACACGTCAAGCCTAACCCGAATGCGGGTGAAGAAGGTGGTATTTTTTCCAAAGAAACGCCAATACATATCTCGAACGTTGCCTTGTATAACCCGGTAACTGAAAAAGCAGATCGGGTTGGATTCCGAATACTGGAAGATGGTCGTAAAGTGCGCGTTTTCAAATCCAACAATGAAGTGGTTGATGCATGAGGCTGGCTTAATGGCACGGTTACACGATCATTACAAACAGACGGTTGTCCCGCAGCTGATACAGCAATTTGCTTATCAAAGCCCGATGCAGGTGCCGAAGATCGAAAAAATAACCCTGAATATGGGTGTGGGTGAGGCAGTCAATGACAAAAAGCATATGCAGCATGCATTGGAAGATATGCAGCGCATTGCCGGACAAAAGCCGATTGTTACCCGGGCGCGTAAGTCAGTCGCTGGATTCAAGATTCGGGAAGGCTGGCCGATTGGCTGTAAAGTGACGCTGCGACGGGAGCGGATGTATGAGTTTCTGGATCGGCTGATCAATATTGCTTTGCCGCGCGTACGTGATTTCCGGGGGCTGAATGCCAAATCGTTTGACGGTCGGGGTAACTATAATCTGGGTGTGAAGGAACAGATTATTTTTCCGGAAGTTGAGTATGACAAGGTTGATACTCTGCGCGGTCTGGATATCACCTTGACGACCAGTGCGGCGACAGACGATGAAGGTCGTGCATTACTGGTTTGATTTTCCTTTTAAGTAGAGCGGGATATGGCAAAAAAAAGTATGCGGGTTCGTGAGCAGAAACGTGCGGCTACTGTGGCGCAGTTTGCTGAGAAACGTGCAAAGCTGAAGACGATCATTAATGATCGTAGCCAGAGTCCGGATGACATAGATACAGCAGTTCTGGCATTGCAGAAATTGCCGCGTGATGCCAGCCCGTGTCGCCAGCGGCAACGTTGTCGTATTTCTGGTCGGCCGCATGGCGTCTATCGCAAGTTCGGCTTGTGCCGTAACAAGTTGCGCGAATCTGCGATGCGTGGAGAAGTGCCAGGGCTGCGTAAAGCGAGCTGGTGAGTTTCGGCAGCTGTGGATTTTATAATCAGTACAGTGAAGTGAAAAATAAACCAATGGGTCACCGATAAAACTTGCTGGTAGCAGTTCGGATGTAATATTTTTACTATTTAATAATAAAGGTGGAAAGATAATGAGTAATAAAAAGCCTAATATATTGATGATTATGGTGGATCAATTGCGTTTTCCACCACAGTTTGGCGACAATCAGGGCTTTCATCCGGATATTAAAAAAATATTGCGGTTTGAAGAGTCATCTGACGACAATAGCTTTAAAAAACATTATCCAGGTTTTTGGGCGTTACGCAGAAATGCAGTCGTTTTCAGAAACCATCGGATTGCATCATCTGCCTGTGTTCCGAGTCGTACAGTATTATTTACTGGTCAGTATGGTACTCAAACAGGCTCAACGCAAACAGATGGGCTGTTTAAAGAAGGAGCGGATAAAAATTTCCCTTGGTTAGAACAAGATAGTGTACCGACAATCGGCGATTGGATGCAGGCTAATAATTACAATACCCATTATTTTGGTAAATGGCATATTTCCGGTGAGGACACGACTGACTTAGAGGGTTATGGTTTTAAAGATTGGGAGTTAAGTTATCCTGATCCACATGGTACATTGCCAAATAATCTGGGCTATTATCGTGACCACCAATTTGTTGGTCTGGTCACTAGTTTTTTGCATAACCAGGGCTTAGGCGTGCCATTTGACGTTGAAAACGCTAAATATAACGCGGATCCTGAGAATCTGAGTAAACCTGATCCTGAGGCTGATCCTAAGCCTTGGTTTGCAGTGGCTTCGTTTACTAACCCGCACGATATTGCCAGTTATCCGGGATTGCCGTCTAAGGTTTGTGATGCAAGAGTGGACGGTGTTCAATATACCTTAGCTGTTCCACCAGAAGGTACATTGTCTGAGCCGCCAAAAACAGGCAGTATGCGGATTAAGCTGAATACAACTGGTTTCCCACAGGATTGTGCGGAAGTATCGCCAACCTGGAATGAGGATCTGAGCAGAAATAACAAGCCGGATTGCCAGTCTGACTATGCGTATAAAATGGGCTTGGCTCTAACCTGTAAAATGGGGCGGCTTGCAGTTGAAAAGCTGGAAGACAAAATCAAGAAAACATTATCGCCAGCAAAAGAGCTAGAGTTTGCTACCAAAGTAACATTGGATACAAATGCTACAGGATTACCTTTTGCGTTGACAGATAATCCTGAATTGGCCAGTCGGTCATTCATGCAATACTATGGTTACGTCATTAAGGAAGTTGATCAGCATATTAAAGCGACTTTAGATGCGCTTGATGAATCGGGCTTGGCGGACAATACTATTGTTATTTTCTGTCCGGATCATGGTGAGTATGGTGCTTCTCATGGCATGATGATGGAAAAATGGCACACTGGTTATGAAGAAGTGATTCATGTGCCAATGGTGGTGCGTCTTCCGGATAACTTGGTCACTAAAGAGGCAGATACTTTGCGTCAGGTTGATGAATTAACCAGTCACATTGATATTTTGCCCACTATACTTGGGTTGGCGGGTGTTTCAGATAAAAAACGGGAAAAAATTAAAGATAAATTAGCTAATGGTAAGCGTAAACACAATCAAGTGATGGAACCGATTGGTTGTGATTTAAGTGAAACTGTTTATGGTCAGCCTAATTCTGCTTTAGAAGAACGAAAAGGTGTTTTGTTTATGACGTATGACTCCATAACGGAGGGTCTTAAGTCTGATCAAGATACTGAAGAAGCAGAAACTGGTTTGACTAACTATCAGGTTTTCTGTTCAGCGATACGCCAACTTAATAAAGCTTCTGACTTGGATTTGTATCCGAGATCAGTGGTACAACCAAATAATGTGCATTGTGTTGTTGATAAAGATAATTGGAAGCTTGTGCGCTATTTTGATCCGTCTGAGTCAAATCCTAAGCCTGACCAGTATGAATTATATGATCTGAATGAAGATCCGACGGAACGTAACAACCTTGTAGTTTATAACGAGAGTACACCAACTGTTAAGCCAGGATTGCATGCGTCGGATAATGAGACTGTTACTGGTAAGGTTGAAGAATTAAAAAGCTTGATGGAAGAATTAGAACGGGATATGTTGTATCCTGATGATGGTATTAAAAAGCCATCATGATGTTTTTTCTCCTATGCGAGAAAAGTAATACAAATCGGGTATCGCATCACACATGTTGATGGCTGACCTGTAAGGAGCTGACTGATGAGTCTGTCTGACCCCATTGCTGATATGTTGACGCGTATCCGGAATGGACAATCTGCTACCAAGCAGACGGTGATTATGCCGTCATCGCGAAAAAAGTGTGCAATTGCTGAAGTTCTGCAAGATGAAGGCTATATCGCCGGGTTTGCAGTGCAGGGCGATAAAAAGCCGGTACTGGAGATTACGCTGAAATATTTTCAGGGTAAGCCGGTAATTGATCTGATTCAGCGTGTCAGTCGTCCAGGGCTGCGCATTTATAAAAGCTGTGGCGACCTGCCTAAGGTGCGGAATGGCCTGGGTATCGCTATTGTGTCCACATCCGGAGGGGTGATGACAGACCGTGCCGCACGTAAGTTGGGGCATGGCGGTGAACTCATTGCCTACGTAGCCTAGGGAGTATTGCGGATGTCACGGATTGCAAAGGCTGCTGTCTCAATCCCCGCTGGTGTTGAAGTAACCTGTGGAGAGCAGCAAATACAGGTTAAGGGTGCAAAGGGCAACTTGGTATTGGATCTGCACCCAGCCGTGCAGGTGCAGTTGGATGAAGGTACCCTGCAGGTTCAGCCCAAGGTGGCGGATAGGGTTTCCTGGGCGATGGCTGGTACGATGCGAGCACTGGTAAATAATCTGGTGGTTGGTGTCAGTCAAGGATTTCAGAAGAAGCTGCAACTGGTTGGTGTCGGTTATCGGGCACAGAGTAAGGGTAAGGTACTGAATCTGAGTCTGGGATTTTCGCATCCGGTGAATTACCCGGTACCGGAAGGCATTACGATCGAGACGCCGTCGCAGACTGAAATTGTGGTGTCTGGCTGTGATAAGCAGCGTGTCGGACAGGTTTCTGCTGAAATTCGTCGTTTTCGCCCGCCAGAGCCTTATAAGGGTAAAGGTGTGCGTTATGCCGATGAGCAGATTATTCGCAAAGAAGCGAAGAAGAAATAGATCCTATGGATAAAAAAGCATCACGATTGCGTCGTGCTACTCGGGCGCGAGCAAAAATTCGCGAACTTGGTGTGTGTCGTCTGACAGTTCATCGTACGCCGCAGCACGTCTACGCCCAGGTTATTGCCGCAGATAATGCTTCAGTTATTGTTGCTGCCTCCACCCTGGAAAAATCAGTTGCGGCGGATATTAGTGGCCATACTGGTAACATCTCAGCAGCAGTGGTTGTTGGTAAGGTGATTGCAGAGCGTGCGAAGGCACAGGGCATTGAGCGGGTGGCATTTGATCGTTCCGGCTACCGTTATCATGGTCGGGTAAAGGCATTAGCGGATAGTGCGCGCGAGCATGGGCTTGCATTTTAGTCATTGAGGCTTTGAATAGATGGCAAATTACGAAACCAAGCCAGCTGGCGATGAACTGATTGAAAAGCTGATTGGCGTCAATCGGGTCTCTAAGGTCGTTAAAGGTGGTCGCTTATTCGGTTTTGCGGCACTGGTTGTTGTCGGCGATGGCAATGGTCGTGTTGGGTTTGGCACAGGCAAGGCGAAAGAAGTCCCGGTTGCGATACAAAAGGCAATGGAAGCTGCCCGGCGTAGCATGGTTACCGTTAAGCTGAAAGACAATACCTTGCAATATCCTTCTGTCGGACGCCATGGTGCAGCCCGGGTATATATGCAGCCTGCTTCTGAAGGTACGGGTATTATTGCCGGTGGTGCGATGCGTGCAATCTTTGAAGTCGTCGGGGTACATAATGTACTGGCGAAATGTATCGGTACGAATAACCCGATCAACGTGGTGCGTGCTACCGTGAATGCATTGCGTCTGATGGTAGATGCTGAGCAGGTCGCAACCAAGCGCGGCAAGTCAGTTGAAGCGATCCTGGGGTAGATGACTGTGAAAAAGATGATGAAGGTCAAGTTGGTGCGTAGTCTGCACGGCCGTGCAAAGGGCCATAAATCATGTGTGATGGGTCTGGGTCTGCGCCGTATACATCAAGTCGTGGCGGTGGAAGATACACCATCAACGCGTGGTATGGTCAACAAGGTGCCTTATCTTGTTCAGATCGTTGAGGAGACCTGACATGCATCTGAATACTCTGCAACCTGGTTTTGGTAGCAAACGGCCCGCGAAGCGAGTCGGGCGCGGTATTGGCAGCGGTTTTGGTAAAACTTGTGGCCGTGGACACAAGGGTCAGAAATCGCGTTCCGGTGGTCGGGTCGCTGTTGGCTTTGAAGGCGGACAGATGCCGTTGCAACGGCGTTTGCCGAAAGTTGGTTTTCGCTCGCGTAAGGCTCGGTTGAGTGCTGAGGTTCGCCTGCACGAACTGGCTCAGATCAAGGCTGAAGTCATTGATCTGGCAGCATTACAGGCGGCAGGTATTTTGCCGAACTATATTCAGCAAGCGAAGGTTATCCTGTCTGGAAACCTGGAGCATGCAGTGCAACTCCGGGGGTTGGGTGTAACCAAAGGTGCGCGGGCGGCGATAGAGGCGCTTGGCGGCACGATTGAGGAGTAGTCACCTCAATCAACGATGACAGGACACTCCTGAATACTATTGCGTTCGCGACGTTTTTGGAGATGCCCTACAGATTGTTTGAGCACAGATGAATGTTGAACAAAAATCTGGCGGATATAGTTAAAAGGTAGATCATTATGGCATTTGGCCCGGGAACGGCATCGTTGGGTAAGCTTGCAGAGCTGCGCCAGCGTTTGTTTTTTGTGCTGGGTGCCCTGATCATTTATCGGATTGGCACCTTTATTCCGGTTCCCGGAGTCAACCCGGAAGCACTGGCTGTTTTGTTTGAACAACAGCAAGGCACCATTCTGGACATGTTCAACATGTTTTCAGGCGGTGCTCTGAGTCGTGCCAGCTTGTTTGCACTGGGCATCATGCCGTATATCTCTGCTTCTATTATTGTGCAGTTGATGACGGCAGTGATTCCGAGTCTGGAACAGCTGAAAAAAGAAGGTGAATCTGGTCGACGTAAGATCACGCAATACACACGGTATGGTACTCTGGGGCTGGCAACTTTCCAGGCACTCGGTATTTCCATTGCACTAGAAAGTGGTCAGTTTGGTAGTGGTCTGCTGGTATATGGTGGTTCTGCCTTTATCTTTACCGCGACCGTCTCGCTGGTCACCGGCACGATGTTTCTGATGTGGTTAGGTGAACAAATCACTGAGCGTGGTTTGGGCAACGGTATTTCGCTGATTATTTTTGCCGGCATTGTGGCCGGCCTGCCTGCAGCGATTGGTAGTGTGATTGAGCTGGTCAGCAATGGTGAAATGAACGCGTTGTTTGCGTTGTTCCTGTTCACTATGGCGATTGTTGTGACTGGCTTTGTGGTGTTTGTCGAACGAGGGCAACGCCGCATTACAGTGAATTATGCGAAGCGCCAGCAGGGTCGGAAGATGTATGCAGCGCAGAGCAGTCATTTGCCGTTGAAGCTGAACATGGCAGGTGTGATTCCGCCGATTTTTGCTTCCAGCATTATTTTATTTCCGACAACTCTGGCGCAGTGGGCGGGCAATACACAAGATATGCGCTGGTTGCAGGATATGATCGCACTGGTCTCGCCAGGTGAGCCGATCTATATCTTTTTGTATGCTGCAGCGATTATTTTCTTCTGTTTCTTTTACACAGCATTAGTCTTTAATTCGCAGGATACTGCAGATAATCTGAAACGTTCTGGCGCCTTTATTCCAGGGATTCGTCCGGGCGAGCAGACAGCGTCTTATATTGACGATGTCATGTCACGCCTGACTCTGGTTGGTGCCTTGTATATTGCCGGTGTGTGTTTGTTGCCGGAGTTTCTGATTGTTGGTTGGAACGTGCCGTTTTATTTTGGTGGAACTTCTTTATTGATTGTCGTCGTTGTGGTAATGGATTTCATTACCCAAGTGCAGTCGCACATGATGTCGCATCAGTATGAAGGTCTGATGAAGAAGGCGAATCTGAAGCGAGGCGGTGCTGGTCGCAGTCATCTGCGCTAAACACGTTTTCCGGTTATAGATTGATTTTTCTGGAGTTTGGCGATGAAAGTGCGCGCCTCGGTTAAGCGGATGTGTCGTAATTG
Organism: Gammaproteobacteria bacterium; assembly: GCA_020630035.1. GTDB lineage: Bacteria > Pseudomonadota > Gammaproteobacteria > Chromatiales > Chromatiaceae > JAHDBG01. Next base: position 6,164 of record JAHDCB010000008.1, on the reverse strand, counting down.
TAAAATTATCAAGCGTCACGGTGTGGTGCGGGTGATTTGTTCTGATCCGAGACATAAACAGCGTCAAGGTTAAAGATCGTGCCTGATAAGTTGAGGAGAGTTGGCTGATGGCCCGTATTGCCGGAGTAAATATACCTGATCGTAAGCACACAGTGATTGCGTTACGTTCGATCTATGGTGTTGGTGCAACCCTGGCGGCGCGTATTTGTGCTGCTGCTAAGGTGAACCCAGCTGCTAAAATCATAGAGCTGAACGACGCTGAGCTGGAGCGGTTACGGGTAGAGGTTGGCAGATACACGATTGAAGGTGATTTGCGCCGAGAAGTATCTATGAACATCAAGCGTTTGATGGATCTGGGTACGAACCGGGGCATTCGGCATCGACGCGGGTTGCCGGTGCGTGGACAACGCACGAAAACGAATGCGCGGACTCGTAAGGGGCCGCGTCGGCCGATTAAGAAGTAATTGAGTTTTCGGGACGAAACATATGGCTAAACCTGCGCCGAAAAAAAAGGTAAAAAAGGTTGTTGTTGACGGTATTGCGCATATTCATGCGTCATTCAATAACACCATTGTGATGATCACCGATCGTCAGGGCAATGCACTATGCTGGGCGACTTCAGGTGGTTCTGGCTTTCGTGGTTCGCGTAAAAGCACCCCATTCGCGGCACAGGTTGCGGCGACGCGGGCTGGTGAAAAGGCCAAAGATTACGGGATGAAAAACCTGGATGTGAATGTGAAAGGTCCTGGCCCTGGTCGGGAGTCCGCTGTCCGTGGTCTAAACTCACTGGGTTTTAAAATCACTAGCATTGTGGATACCACGCCCATTCCGCACAATGGTTGCCGTCCCCCGAAAAAACGTCGCGTCTGATCTGGAGTTGAAAGAATGGCACGCTATCTGGGCCCGAAATGTAAATTGATGCGTCGTGAAGGCACAGATTTGTTTCTGAAAAGCCGCGCACGACCAATAGATTCAAAATGTAATCTGGAAAAAGCTCCTGGACAGAAAGGCGATCGTCGGCAGCGCCTGTCTGATTATGGCGTTCAGTTACGTGAGAAGCAAAAATTGCGTCGTTTATATGGCGTGTTGGAACGTCAGTTTCGTAATTATTATCGGGAAGCAGACCAGAATAAAGGGCCAACCGGTGAAAATTTATTGCGCTTATTAGAAAGCCGCCTGGATAATGTGGTGTATCGCATGGGCTTTGGTGCAACACGTGCTGAGGCCCGGCAATTAGTTAGTCATAAGGCCATTGAAGTCAATGGTAAGCAGATCAACATCCCCTCCTACCGGGTGAATGTGGATGATTGTATTGCGATTACTGAAAAAGCGAAAAAGCAGGCACGGATCAAGCAGTCTTTAGAGATTGCGGCCCGGTATGATCAACCAGAATGGTTAGAAATCCGGGCAGATGCCTTACAGGGAACCTTCAGACGTCATCCTGACCGGGCTGAATTGTCTGCTGAGGTTAATGAACAGTTAGTTGTTGAACTTTACTCTAAATAGAGGCTTATCCATGGCGGATTCCGTCACCGAATTCCTCACACCTCGTATCATCAATATTGAAACCCAGGATGATTATCGAGCGAAAGTATCTCTGGAGCCGCTGGAGCGTGGCTTCGGGCATACCCTGGGAAATGCATTACGGCGTATTTTGCTGTCTTCTATGCCAGGCTGCGCTATTGTAGAAGCACAGATTGAAGGCGTTCTGCATGAATACAGCAGTATAGAAGATGTGCAGGAAGACGTGCTGGAGATCCTGCTTAATCTGAAGGATATCGCGCTGGTCATGCCTGATCGTGACGAGGCAACGATTCGTCTGGATGTTGCCGGTCCGGCAGTTGTGACTGCAGCAGATATTGAGTTAACACACAATATCCGGATTATGAATCCGGAGCATGTGATCGCCCGTCTGACCGGAGATACCCGACTAACCATGACGATGAAGGTTTGTCGTGGTCGGGGTTATGAGCCTGCGGTTAATCGTGGACAAGGGAATGCAGAAGAGCGGCCACTGGGTTGTTTGCGATTAGATGCCAGTTATACCCCGATACGCCAGGTAGCTTATCTGGTGGAAGCGGCACGGGTGGAGCAGCGTACAGACCTGGATCGGCTGGTCATTGATATTGCGACCGACGGTACGATTGATCCGGAAGATGCGATTCGTTATGCCGCGACGATTTTGCAGGATCAGCTGGCCCACTTTGTCTTGCTGGATCAGACAATAGTCGATGAGCCTGCTGTGGCTGAACCGTCAATTGATCCGATTCTGTTACGCCCGGTAGATGATTTAGAGCTAACGGTGCGTTCGGCGAATTGTCTGAAGGCCGAACATATTTTGTTGATTGGCGATCTGGTGCAACGCACTGAGATGGAGTTATTAAAAACCCCCAATCTGGGTAAGAAGTCGCTGACTGAGATTAAAGATGTGCTGGCGACACGAGGCTTGTCTTTGGGAGTGCAGTTAGAGAGCTGGCCACCCGAGCATCTGAGCTGACCCTTTATTTTTATTTTGTCCCCGCTGCTTGTGGCAGGGAATCCTGAGATTGAGTTTTTATCATGCGTCACCGTAAGTCCGGGCGGCATCTGAATCGCACCAGCGCGCACCGTAAAGCGATGTTTCGTAATATGGCAGTGTCGCTGTTTGAACATGAATTGATTAAGACAACTGTCCCGAAGGCGAAGGAACTGCGTCGGGTTGTAGAGCCGCTGATTACGTTGGCTGGTACAGATAGTGTTGCTAACCGCCGCCTGGCCTTTGCTCGTTTGCGTGATAAAGTTGCTGTCGGTAAATTATTCAGTGAGCTGGGCCCACGTTATCTGGAACGCCCTGGGGGTTATGTCCGTTTGCTGAAGTGTGGCTATCGGATTGGTGATAAGGCCCCTATGGCCTTTGTCGAACTGGTGGATCGGCCAATTCCGGAAACAACAGATGATGATGACCTTGAAGAACACGATGAAGAGCAAATGCCTGCCAAGCAGTAAATGATGTGATAATTTGCCTTCGGATTGCTGTAATCGCAGCTACCAGATAACGAAAAGCCTCCATTTATGGGGGCTTTTTTTGTTTGTCATTTTGAATTTTGGAGATGCAGGATGCCATCCAGTCAGACGTCTGTACGTGACACAACGGTTGCTTTATCTGCCGCAGTGACGCGCCCTTTCCCTGGTTCTGAAAAGGTGTATGTCACGGGTTCGCAGCCGGATATCCGGGTGCCGATGCGCCGGATCAATCAGGCAGCAACACAGACCAGCACGGGTACAGAGCTGAATCCGCCGATTTATCTTTATGATACCTCTGGCCTATATACCGATCCGACAGCATCTGTTGATCTGTTGCAAGGGTTGTCGGCGGTACGATCTGACTGGATTCAGGCGCGGGCGGATACGGCAGAGCTGGCGGGGCCCAGTTCAGCCTACGGTGCGCAACGCCAGGCAGATCCGGCCACGGCTCATCTGCGCTTTGCGCATTTGCGCAAACCGCGTCGAGCATTAGCGGGTAAGACAGTCAGCCAGATGCATTATGCGCGACAGGGCAGGATCACACCGGAAATGGAATATGTGGCGATTCGCGAACAACAGCGACTGGATGAGCTGCGCAATGATCCGGCCTATCAGGGGTTGTTACAACAACATCCGGGTGAACATCTGGGCGCGCATCTGCCGGAAACGGTGACGCCGGAATTTGTCCGTTCGGAGGTGGCAGCAGGCCGGGCGATTATTCCGGCGAATATCAATCATCCTGAGCTGGAGCCGATGATTATCGGGCGTAATTTCCGGGTCAAGATCAATACGAATATCGGTAATTCAGCGGTCACTTCTTCTATTGCGGAAGAGGTGGAAAAGATGGTCTGGTCGGCGCGCTGGGGTGGGGATACGCTGATGGATCTGTCGACGGGCAAACATATTCACGAAACGCGTGAATGGATCCTGCGGAATGCACCGATGCCGGTGGGTACTGTGCCGATTTATCAGGCGTTGGAAAAGGTCGGTGGTAAGGCAGAAGAACTGACCTGGGAAATGATGCGTGATACCTTGATTGAGCAGGCTGAGCAGGGCGTGGATTATTTCACGATACATGCTGGTGTGTTATTGCGTTATGTGCCGATGACCGCACAGCGGGTGACCGGTATTGTGTCGCGTGGTGGTTCGATTATGGCGAAATGGTGTCTGGCACATCATCAGGAAAATTTCCTGTATACCCATTTTGATGAAATTTGCGAGATTATGCGGGCGTACGATGTGTCATTTTCATTAGGCGATGGATTGCGCCCTGGTTGTATTGCAGATGCAAATGATCAGGCACAGTTTGCGGAATTAAAGACACTGGGTGAATTGACCCATCGAGCCTGGCAGCAGGACGTGCAGGTGATGATTGAAGGGCCGGGGCATGTGCCGATGCATATGATCAAAGAAAATATGACGCAGGAGCTGCAACATTGTTATGAAGCACCTTTTTATACCCTGGGGCCACTGACCACAGATATTGCGCCAGGCTATGATCATATTACCTCTGGCATCGGGGCTGCTCAGATTGGTTGGTATGGGACCGCGATGTTGTGTTATGTCACGCCGAAGGAACATCTGGGATTGCCGGATAAAGAAGATGTCCGAGCTGGTATCGTCACCTACAAGCTGGCGGCACATGCGGCAGATTTGGCAAAGGGCTTGCCGGGTGCGCAAATCCGTGACAATGCGTTATCTAAGGCGCGGTTTGAATTTCGTTGGGAAGATCAGTTTAATCTGGGCTTGGATCCGGAGCGGGCGCGGGAATATCACGATGCGACATTGCCGAAAGATGCGGCCAAGGTAGCGCATTTCTGTTCCATGTGTGGACCGCAGTTCTGCTCCATGAAAATCACGCAGGATGTGCGCGAGTATGCGGCACAGAACCGCTTCAAGGATATTGATGTGGCGCTGGAGGCAGGAATGCAGGAAAAGGCTGGTGAATTCCGTGAGCAGGGAGGGCAGGTATATGCCTAGACAGCGCAGGCGTGCAGCGCTGGTCGCAGAGATCAATGTGGTGCCCTACATTGATGTGATGCTGGTTCTGTTGATCATTTTTATGATCACAGCACCTCTGTTGACGCAGGGTGTGGAGGTTGAGTTGCCACAGACCAGCCAGGCGAAACAACTTGATCAGGCAGCAGAGCCACCGTTAATCTTCAGCGTGGATGAGACGGGTCGTTATCACTGGCAGCGACCCGGCGGTAAAAGTGAACTGGTGGCGGCTGATACCCTGCTCACCCAGGCCAGTCTGCTGATACAGCAACATCCGCAGGCACAAGTGCTGGTGCAGGGTGATCAGGCAGTGTCGTATGCCAGGGTGATGCGCCTGATGGTAACTTTGCAACAGGCAGGGGCACAGCGGGTGGGCCTGGTCACTGAGCCTGAACAGAGCCTGCTGCCGCAATGACCAGGAACACGCCCAGGGTACCGCTCTTTTTAATCAGGCCGGTCCCTCAGAACCGGAATTGAATTACATGATTGATCCGCTAACGCGGATCAACCTGCCAAAGATCGAACGCCTAGTCGCACAACAGCACTATTTTGTCTTGCATGCACCGCGTCAGACGGGCAAAACTACCTGCTTAATGGCGCTGATGAACAACCTGAATGAACAGGGTAATTACCGGGCCTTGTATGCGAACATTGAAACGGCACAGGTAGCACGTAACAAGATTAAAGCAGGTATAGATGCGACCGTTGCAGCGATTGCATCCGCAGCAGAAGTGTATCTGCAGGATCAGTCATTAACGCAATGGTTGAAGACACACCGTGGAGATTATGCGTCAGAGTCATTGTTGCAGACCATGTTGCAGCACTGGAGTCTGCGATCCACGTAGCCGATTGTATTGTTTCTGGACGAAATTGACGCTTTAGTTGGTGATACCCTGATTTCAGTTATGCGTCAAATCCGGGGTGGCTATGGGGTGCGATTCAAACTGATGTGGCGTAATAGCTGGGGCATATAAAATTCGTTTCGGCGTTACCCGTCAGGGGCTTCTCCGAGGGTCGCCGGAATACCCGTCCTGGGGGCTCGTCTGCGGCCATTCATGGCCGGAGAAGCCCCTGACGGCTAACGCTCTGTGAGTAAGTTGGCACAACCACCCTCGTGGTCATTCCCACCAGAATGACACCGTGGTATGGCAAACTTTGCCAGG
>JAHDCB010000007.1:10586-19173 GCA_020630035.1 Gammaproteobacteria bacterium | reverse complement strand
TCATACCACCTGAGCTTGTCTTTTTGCCCCTCTTCTGCGTTGTGGAAGCCCTTAACATAGCTGGCTATGCGTGGGCTCCACGCCTTGAAGATGAACAAAAATACGGCGTCATCTGGTATAAGACTATCTGTCAATCGCCTAAATAGATTCCCTCTGCATCAGGAGGGTTTTGAGATTATTGATTTGTTCAGGAGAATCGTGTGGCAGTTCAGAAAAGTCGTAAAACCCCCTCAAGGCGTGGTATGCGACGTTCGCATGACAGATTAAAGACGTCTGCCTTATCGACAGACCCGATGTCTGGTGAAATGCACCTGCGGCATCATGTGTCTGCAGACGGGTACTATCGCGGTGAGCAGGTGATAGAAAAATAGTTATTCGCTACGCTATGGCTGATCCGACTCAGGTCGGAATTGTGGTATGGCCTTAGTAACCTTAGCCCTGGATGCGATGGGGGGTGATGTTGGCCCGGCAGTGACCGTGCCTGCTGCCCGCCATTTTCTGCAGCAGCATCCTGAGTGTGCGATTATCCTGGTGGGCCTGGAGGCTGACATTCGACGCTATCTGCCGGGTGGACAGTTGCCACCCCGTTTGGAAATACAGGTCGCGAGTCAGGTAGTGGCGATGGATGAACCGCCTGCCAGTGCCTTGCGCAAGAAAAAAGACTCGTCCCTGCGGGTGGCACTTGACCTGGTGAAGACTGAGCGGGCCGATGCCTGTGTCAGTTCTGGTAATACCGGGGCGCTGATGGCAACTGCGCGGTTTGTGCTGAAGACCTTACCGCATATTGACCGGCCTGCCATCATTGCATCAGTGCCTGCAGTGGATGGTCGCACCTGGATGTTGGATCTGGGGGCGAATATTGAAAGCTCTGCTGAGCATCTGCACCAGTTTGCGATTATGGGTGCTGAGTTGATCCGGGCGGTTGATGGCCTGTCGCGGCCTGCGTTGGGGTTACTGAATATCGGTCAGGAAGATATCAAGGGCAATGCACAGATCAAACTGGCGCATCAGCTGATCAGCGAGAGTGACTTGAATTATGTGGGATACATTGAGGGGGATGATATCTATCTGCGTTCAGGATTAGATCTGGTGGTGAGCGATGGCTTTGCCGGCAATATTGCACTCAAGACCAGCGAAGGTATCGCGAAGCTGATTACAACATTATTAAAACGTGAATATCGGCGCAACTGGTTGCGGCGACTGGCAGCCTTGTGCTCTATGCCTGTGTTACGATCAATGCGGCATCAGATTGACCCCAGATGTTACAATGGCGCCGCGTTGCTCGGGTTGCGTGGCATCGTGGTTAAAAGCCACGGTAGTGCAGATCAGTTTGCGCTGGAACATGCCCTGTTGATCGCGAAAAAAGAAGTACATGCGGACGTATCCCATCGTATTGCGGATCGGGTTGCTGAGCAATTGGCCTGACACAACAGGGTAGATATGACACAGTTTGCCAGTATCGCCGGAACGGGTAGCTATTTACCCGAGCAGGTGTGGACTAACCACGACCTGGCGCAGAAGGTTGATACATCAGATGAATGGATCCGCACCCGTACTGGGATTCTGGAGCGACATATTGCGGCCGCCAATGAGACCACATGTGATCTGGCGGAACAAGCAGCTAGGCGTGCATTACAGGCCGCTGGTTGTCCAGCAACCGGGATTGATCTGATTCTGGTGGCGACCACGACGCCGGATAAAATATTTCCGAGTACGGCGTGTTTGTTACAGCAGCGCCTGGGCTGCTACGGCTGTGCTGCATTTGATCTGCAGGCAGCGTGCAGTGGTTTTATCTATGCGCTGAGCGTGGCAGATAAATTCATTCGTTCCGGTAGCCACCAGCGCGTACTGGTCGTCGGGGCAGAGACCTTCTCGCGCGTGATAGACTGGCAGGATCGCGCGACCTGCGTGCTATTCGGTGATGGTGCAGGTGCTGTGCTGCTGGAGGTCTCATCCCAACCTGGTGTGCGGGGCGTCCATCTGCATGCGGATGGGCGCTATGCCGAATTGTTGCAGGTACCCGGAGGTATTTCACAAGGGATACATCTACCGGATTATGCTGGCCCGGTCGGCACCACGCAGATGAAGGGCAACGAAGTCTTTAAACTGGCAGTGAATACCCTGCAGGCGATGGTCGGTGACATTCTGGCTGCGAACGGTCTGCAACAAGCAGATATTGACTGGTTAGTGCCGCACCAGGCGAATATCCGTATCATTCAGGCGATCGCCAAACGACTCCAGTTGCCGATGGAACAAGTTGTGACGACGATAGCACAACATGGCAATACCTCGGCTGCCTCGATTCCGCTCGCCCTGGATACGGCAGTACGGGACGGACGGATACAGCGTGGGCAAACATTATTACTGGAAGCCTTTGGTGGTGGCTTTACCTGGGGTTCAGCCCTGCTCACGTACTAAAGGCACCGCTACAAGGTACATTAACATGGCAGCATCACCCATCATTGCGCTAGTGACCGGTGCCAGCCGGGGAATTGGCCAGGCGATAGCACAAGCGTTGGCACAACCGGATCGTTTTATTATCGGCACTGCCACAACCGAGGCAGGTGCTGCCTCAATTAGTGAACAGTTCACTGCTGCTGGCCTGGCCGGGGTAGGCGTTTGTCTGGATGTTACTGACCAGGCTTCCGTTGACACGGTGACTAAACATATACAGCAAACATACGGTCCCGTCCGGATTCTGGTGAACAACGCTGGCATCACGCGGGATAACCTGCTGATGCGGATGTCGCCGGAAGAATGGGAAGCGGTACTGAGTACCAATCTGGGCTCGTTATATCGCCTGAGCAAGGCCTGCCTGCGTCCGATGATGAAGTTGAAGACCGGGCGGATAATCAATGTTGGCTCTGTTGTTGGCAGCAGTGGCAACGCTGGGCAAACTAACTATGCAGCGGCCAAGGCCGGGCTGTTAGGCTTCACCCGGTCATTAGCGCGGGAGGTCGCCAGCCGGGGTATTACCGTAAATGCAGTTGCCCCCGGATTTATTGGAACCGACATGACCCGCGACCTGCCGGGCGCGCAGCGAGACAATCTGTTAGCGACTATCCCACTGGCGCGACTGGGCCAGCCGCAAGACATTGCGGCAACCGTGGCCTTTCTGGCATCAGACTCGTCGGGCTATATCACCGGTGAGACGATACAAGTCAACGGTGGAATGTACATGCATTAAAGGATAACTCTGAAGATGACTTCAGCAGTGTCCGCAACCTTTTAACTTAGTCACATTACTTATTCCGGAAGGATGAAAAAACTATGAGCACGATTGAAGAGCGCGTTAAAAAGATTGTTGTTGAACAACTGGGTGCTGATGAGGCAGAGGTCAAGGCATCATCATCATTTGTTGATGATCTGGGCGCGGACTCACTGGACACCGTCGAATTGGTGATGGCATTAGAAGAAGAATTTAATGCTGAGATACCGGATGACGATGCCGAAAATATTATGACTGTACAAGCTGCAGTAGACTATATTAAAGCGAATACCGAAGCATAGGTTATTACCGATGCCTTTCTGGCAGCAACGAGGAGGTTGTTTTATCTGATGTCACAGCATTCTCAATTTGCACGTCGTGTGGTAGTCACTGGCCTGGGGCTGGTGGCACCAATCGGACAGGATGTGCAGACTGGCTGGCAGTCTGTTCTGGCGGGAAAGAGTGGTATTCAGAAGATTACCCACCTGGATATTATGCCGTTCAGTGTGCATATCGGCGGGCCCATCTACGACTTTGATGTTGAGCAGTATATACCGCGCAAAGAAGTCAAAAAAATGGATGCCTTCATTCATTACGGCGTTGCAGCGGGTACCCAGGCACTGCGCGATAGCGGGCTGGAAGTCACCGACCAGAACCGGAAACGGATTGGCGTGGCGATCGGCTCTGGTATTGGTGGAATTGCGGGTATTGAAAACAACTATGGCGTGTACCTGAAATCAGGGCCGCGTCGTATCTCGCCGTTTTTTGTCCCGGCAAACATCATCAACATGGTGGCAGGCAACCTGTCGATTATGTACGGACTGCAAGGGCCGAACATCTCGATAGTGTCCGCCTGTAGCAGTGGTGCGCATAACATCGGCGATGCGATGCGTATGATCCAGTATGGCACGGTAGATGCGATGCTGGCCGGTGGCGCAGAACGTGGTACCACGCCGACCGGACTCGGTGGCTTTGCAGCCGCACGAGCCCTGTCAACCCGGAACGATGACCCGGAAGGTGCCAGTCGCCCCTGGGACAAAGACCGGGACGGCTTCGTGCTGAGTGATGGTGCTGGCGTCCTGATGCTGGAAGAACTGGAGACAGCGAAGGCACGTGGTGCGAACATCTATGCCGAGCTGGTTGGTTCGGCGATGAATTCAGATGCATACCACATGACCTCTCCCTCAGCAGAAGGCGAAGGTGCGGCAGACTGCATGCGGTTGGCGTTAGAAGACGCAGGTGTTAACCCGGATCAGGTTGACTACATCAACGCGCATGGTACCTCGACCCCGGCGGGAGACCTGGCCGAAACCCGCGCAGTCAAGCGAGCGTTTGGTGAGCATGCATACCAGTTAGCGATGAGCTCGACCAAATCAATGACCGGGCATATGCTGGGTGCGGCAGGTGGTGCTGAGGCACTGTTTACCGTGCTGGCGATCCGCGACCAGGTGCTGCCACCGACGATCAACCTGGAGACGCCGGGAGAAGAATGCGACCTGGACTATGTGCCGAATACCGCCCGTGAAGCGAAGATCGACATTGCGCTGTCGAACTCATTTGGCTTTGGTGGCACAAATGGCTCGCTCGCGTTCCGTCGTTATACTGGCTGATTTTGTTAGCAGCGTTACTAAACGGCAAACCGACTACCGCTACCCAGCCGACTAACCTGTTTGGCGACGGTTTATTCGAGACCATCGCGATTCGACAGGGACAGCCTTGCTTGTGGACGTACCACCTACAACGTCTGCAGCAAGGCTGTCGTCGTCTTGGCTATCCTGCCCCCGAACCGGACCAGTTGCTGGCAGAAGCACAACAACTGGCTCATCCCCATACTCAGGCTGTACTGAAGATAGTCCTGAGCATCCCACCTGTACCCCGTGGCTACCAGCGACCGGCAGAAGCACTGCCGAACCGTTACCTGAGCTGTTTACCCTGGCCACAACAGCCGCTATACCAGGCGGTTGATATCCCCATCCATCTCCAAACCTGCCAGACCCGGCTCGGCTGTCAGCCGTTACTGGCGGGCATCAAGCACCTGAACCGGCTGGAACAGATCCTGGCACGTCGAGAACTACAGCCCCCCGCAGACGAGGGCGTGATGTGTGATCAGCAAGGGAGCGTGATTGAAGGCATCATGAGTAACCTGCTGCTGCTGGATGCTGCCGGTTATGTCACGCCGCCGGTCGAGGCCTGTGGTATTGCGGGCGTGGTGCGACAATTGATGTTAGATATGGCGGCGCAACAAGGTATACCAGTGCGTGTGGCTACCCAGAGCCTGGCTGAGCTGCGTCAGGCACAGGCAGTGTATGTGATGAACAGTTTGCTCGGTGTGCGCCCAGTGGCATCGCTGGACGGGCTGGCGTATGCCAGCGTGCGGTTGCCGCACTTTTTGCGACAGGTGCACCAGGCATGCTTCGAGCTGGCATCGCCGGTTTAAGCGGTACTGGATATCGTGTTCATGCGTTTGCCGGTTCAGGCAACGGAGCAATCTGTTGACCCATCTGAATCTTTTGGCCGTTCGGGGCCGGGAGTAGATCAACTTGATTCGCACCGAACAGCACGATCACGGTTGAGCCCATATTAAAGCGGCCGATTTCGTCCCCGGTCACGAAGGTATGCGGTTGATCGGCATAGTCCCAGTGAGTGATTGAGCGGGCGTGGACCTCACCAGCCCAGCCCGTTTCAATATTGCCGACAAAGATCGCACCGACCCAAATTACCACCATCGGCCCGCAGGCAGTGTGGAAGGTGCAGACCAGGCGCTCATTGCGGGTGAATAGCCCGGGGATATGTTGCGCACTGTGGGTATTCACGCTGAACAGGTCGCCGGGGATATAGGTCATGTGTTGCAGGGTGCCGCTGAGCGGCATGTGTACCCGGTGATAATCCCTCGGTGCCAGATAGATCGTCAGATAGCTGCCATTACGCAGCGTGTCGGCGAGCGCGGTGTTGTCGCCGAGTAGTGCAGTCAGGCTGTAGAGTTGGCCCTTTGCCTGGATCAGTTGCTGATCGTCGATGGCACCACTCTGGCTGATCCGGCCATCTGTCGGGCTGATGATACTGTTAGCGGCAATTGGTCTGGTGTCAGGTCTTAGTAAGCGGGTGAAAAATGTATTGAAGCTGAGGTACTGCTCAGGATCTGGCTGTACGGCCTCGGTCATGTCGACCTGATAGGCGTTGATGACATAGCGGATCAGGTGTTTTTTAATCCAGGGACGTTCGCTGCGCGCCAAGTGGTACATTGCCCGGCTGAGTGCGTGTTGCGGCAGCAGGCGCAGTAGCAGGTACTGGATGCGGAAGCTGAAGGGTTTGCGTGTTGTGGTCATGGGGTGTCTGGTTGGTGTGGTTGCTGAGAGGGTGTGTCGTGGTTGCGGCGCAGGCAGTCGTGACAGAACCGCTGCTGCTTTCTGCACGGCAGCGGCAAGCCGACTGCCATGCAGAAAAATGCAGCTTATCTGTCCCGCCGCCTGCCGCCACTCGAGGTGCGCTGCGGCACAGCTCAAGGTGGGGTATTGCTGAAAACGTGATGAGCGCAGCAAAGACGAGGCAAAAAAGCGCAGTGTACCAAGGTGTACATGAGCATTTTTTAACGAAGTATTTGCAAGCGGAATAGTTTTCAGGGGTATCCCTTAGTGAGGGATGATTTGACCCAATGCTTCGGTCGGGTCGTGATCTGCGGGCCAGAGTAGGGTCAGGCGATGGTATTTGTCGGTGGTGTCCGGTGTCAGGTTGTGCAATGCCTGCGGGAAGCGCCAGGCATCCAGTCGTTTGCCATCCACCAGGAATCCGGCATACCGGGCCAGAATCGGGTCGTTCGGCACGCGCTTGCCCTGCCATTCGATGGTGCGGATGGGCATAGCGCTGTGCAGGTGGATGCCTTCCCGATCGACGATTACCCGATAGCCGTGTGGTAATGTCTGCCAGTATGTGGTGCAGAATCCTGTGTCCAGATCCCAGAAGCGCAATGTGCCGTCATCTGCAGCCGAGGCGAGGGTGCCGTCGGCTAGCTGGATCACCTGGCGCACCGGACCAGTGTGCCCGATAAACTCGGCTAGTGGTTTGCCTTCGACAGACCAGCGGCGCAGGGTGTGGTCAACTGAGGTTGAGACCAGGGTGCCGTCGGCCAGTTGTGTCACCTTGAGCACCGGGCCAGTGTGTCCGGTAAACTCGGCCAGTGGTTTGCCCTGGGCAGACCAGCGGCGCAATGTGTGGTCAGTTGAGGCTGAGGCCAGAGTGCCATCGGTCAATTGGATGACTTGGCTAACCGAGCCAGTGTGCTCGCCAAGCCAAGCCAGTGGTTTTCCCTTGAGGGACCAGCAGTGTAGGGTGTGGTCAGTTGCCGCTGAGACCAAGGTGCCATCGGCCAGTTGAATCATCTGATTAACCCGATCAATGTGCTCGGTGAATTCGGCCAACGTGTTGCCTTCGAGAGACCAGCGTCGCAGAGTGCAGTCATCTGCGGCTGAGACGATGGTGTCATCAGCCAGTTGGATAATCTGACGCACCGAGCCAGTGTGCCCGGTAAATTCGGCCAATGGGTCGCCTTCGAGAGACCAATGACGCAAGGTATGGTCATCTGCGGCAGAGATGAGGGTACCATCGGTGAGCTGGATTACTTGATTAACCCGGCCAGTGTGCCCGGCAAATCGAGCTAGTGGGTCACCTGCAAGAGACCAGAGGCGCAGGGTGCAATCATTTGAAGTCGAGATGAGTGAGCCATCAGCCAGTTGGATCACCTGGTTAACCCGGCCAGTGTGTCCGATAAAATCAGCCAGGGATTTGCCCGTGAGGGACCAGCGGCGTAGGGTGTGATCATCTGCGGCAGAGACGAGTGAGCCGTCAGCTAACTGGATTACTTGGTGTATCCAGTTAGTATGTTTGGCAAACTGGGCCAGTTCGTCACCGTCGAGAGACCAGCGTCGCAGTGAGTGATCGTATGCGGCCGAAATGAGTGTACCATCCGTTAGTTGGGCCATATGGCGAACTGAGCGAGAGTGTCCGGTAAACCGTGCCAGTTCTTTGCCTTCGAGAGACCAGCGGCGCAGGGTGCGATCAGCTGAGGCTGAGACCAAGGTGCCATCGGCCAATTGGGTCACTTGGCGCACTGAGTCTGTGTGCCCGTCAAACTGTATCAATTCTTTGCCTTCGAGAGACCAGCGTCGCAGGGTGCGGTCACTTGCGGCCGAAATGAGTGTGCCATCGGCCAGTTGGATGGCCTGCTGAATCTGACCAGTGTGCCCGATAAACTGTTTTAATTCTTTGCCTTCGAGAGACCAGCGTCGCAGGGTGTGGTCACTTGCAGCTGAGATCAATGTACTATCGGCCAGTTGAATCACATCGTTAACCCAGTCAGTGTGTCCGGTAAACTGGACTAGCTCT
>JAHDCB010000007.1:0-10486 GCA_020630035.1 Gammaproteobacteria bacterium | reverse complement strand
TGTGTCCGGTAAACTGGACTAGCTCTTTGCCTTCGAGAGACCAGCGGCGTAGGGTGTGGTCAGCCGAGGCCGAGACAAGTGAGCCATCGGTCAGTTGAATCACATCGTTAACCCAGTCAGTGTGTCCGGTAAACTGGACTAGCTCTTTGCCTTCGAGAGACCAGCGGCGTAGGGTATGGTCAGCAGAGGCTGAGAGCAATGTGCCATCGGCCAGTTGGATCACCTGGTGTACTGAATCAGTGTGTCCGATAAATTTTGCCAACAGGTCGCCTTCAACAGACCAGCGGCGCAGGGTGTGGTCATCTACGGCTGAGATTAATGTACCATCAGTTAGCTGGATCGTTTGGCGAACTGAGCCAGTGTACCCGGTCATGGGCAGCAGGGGTACGGGGTGAGCCGGGAGCTGCTGCGGCTGAGTCAGGCCTTGTGTCTCCAACAGGTGGGCACCGGTCAGGTCTGGTGTGCCGCGCAGGCCAATGAAGTCGAGTCCACGTAACCAGGCACCCTGCAGTGGCAGGTCTTGCAGATTCAGATCGCTATCCGGGTTCAGGTTGGCGAGTGGCACGGTGTGGGCACCAGGTCGCCAGGCCGGATTATGTTGCCGGGCCAGTAATTCGAGCAGGCGGCGTAGTTGTTGTGTGGTGGCGGCTGGTTTGGCTCCGGTCTGGCGTGCCGCCTGCAGGCGGCTTAGCAAGTTGGTCTGACGGACCAGTTGGTTCAGAGTGTCTGGTGTCAGGTAAGGGGTGAGTCGGGCCAGCTAGGACACGGTGACAATTTCTGGCTGCTGTGTGGCGTGTTGCAACAGGGTGTCGTTGCTGTTGGTATCCAGTACCTGGTTGCGCAGATGATCTGCTTCGTTGGTGATGGCGTCGCGTTGCAGGTCGGTATCGGTGGAGAACAGTAAGCTGTAAAACCGTTCGGCATTTTTGGGTGCAGTGGCGCGGTATTCATGCTCCGGTATCGTTTCTTTGGGTGATGGTTTCAGGTCGAAATAATCCAGGATGTTCGGGTGATCGCTGGGGTATTTCGGGTTGGCCAGGCGTAAGGGTTCAAAGCCGTTACGTTGGGTGGCAGCAGCCAGCAGCCGGGAGTGCAAGGGCTTGAGTTGATGTTCCAGGTCGTAACGAATGCCATCATCTTGCTCGCCTTGGTTTTCCCGGTCGGTCAGCCATTGTTGGATGTCTGGGTGTCGGATGTCCGGGGTATGCTGGCAGAGCGCAGCCCAGGTGTGCAGGATTGGCAACAGACGGGTCGGAGCGTGGTGGCGGGCAAACCGATATACGTCCGGTGCGAATAGTTCCAGGCAGACCAGGCGTGCCAGGGTCAGCCGGTCCGGATTAGTCCAGCCATGTTCAGCGGCGATGATCAGCTTTATGTGTAATAGTTCTGCTGCCCGGTGTAGTTTGCGCGGTACCGGTGGGATGGCATTGCAGAACAGGTCGAGCAGTGGTTGGTTCCAAGCAGTTTGGTGGTTGGTCTGGTGTGGCAGTTGGAATAGTTTGCGATAGCGCTGTTGTATGAAGTCGGCGACTTCGGTCTCGCGTGGTGTCGGGATGCGGATTGGCAGGTGGACGATCTTTTCCAGGTATTCGTGTCCGGTAATCGGTGGTGTGTGATGGGTGCTGGTGCCGGGTTTCGGGTGATAGTCACGGTAGCGGTGTGCGATGCCACGTTCGATCACTTCTTCGTCCAGTGCCAGGACGAAGCCGCAGCCGGGCACGTCCAGAAATAGCTTGATGGATTCGAGCAGTTGTACGGCCTTTTCCGGCAGGCAACGGTCTAGGTCGTCGATCAGGAACAGCAGGTTCAGGCGTGGGTCTGCATCGGGGCCGACGATCTGGCTGATGGTGCTGCGGAAGTCGAAATAGATAGAGGCGAGCTCAGGAAAGGCTTGTTCGCTCAGGCTGGGTTTGTGACGGTGGCGTTGCAGCTCCTGGAAGGTTTGCCATGTTTTGTTCAGATCCAGGCCGAGCTTGCCGACCATCGGCACGTTCAGTTCGCCCTTCAGGCCGCTGCCGACTGCCAGTGCCGCATAACCCAGGGTATGGGCCAGGGTTTTCCAGCGTGATTCGGGCAGCCGGAGCAGTTCGCGTTCGGCGGTCTTCAGGAGTGGAACGATCAGGTGTGGTTCGTTTTCGTAGCGCCACGCGTTGAAGGTGATTGCCAGGGTGGTTGGGGTTGTGTCGGGAGGAGGGCGTTCGGGGCGGGGAAACTGGTTGCTGATATGTTGTAGCCACAAGGTCTTGCCGGTGCCCCAGGCGCCGAACAGGCCGACCACCAGGGGTTCGGTGCGCTGTTCGGTGTCGAATGCCCGGCGCAGCCGTGCGCACAGCACGTCAACTTGTTGGCGTGCGGCGAAGTCGAGTGCTGGGGCGGTGGCTGGCGGCATGGAGGTTCAGGTTTGTGGTCTGATAGGTTGCTCGCGCTCAGGGAGTTGGTGCGGTTCGGTTGCGCCGGCCTTTGCCAGGTGTCCGGCCCGGCCCGCTACCGCCCTCGCCCTTTGCCGGGCTTGGGCGTAGCTGGCGTCCGCATACCCAGGTGTGTTGCAGTGCTTGCAGTGCGGTGGCGGGTAGCTTGTCTGGCAGGTCGACCAGGCTGTGCTCGGCCTGTAGTGCGATGTGGCCGATCTGGCGCGCGCTGATTTTGGCTTCGTTGGCAATGGCGCCGACGATGTTGCCCGGCTTGACGCCGTGGTTGCGTCCAACTTCAACGCGGTAGGTGCGCATGCCGGTCTCGCGGCGTGGGCGGCGGCGTTCGCGTTCGGTGCGCTCTGGTTCTCGCCGTGGGGGTCGCTTTGCCTCTGGTGGCAGTAGCAGTGGTTGTTCGCCAAGTGTCATCTGTGCCAGGGCACTGGCGATCTGTAGGGCGTCCTGCTCTGGGTGTTCTGTCTGGTAGTCCTGGAGTAGCTGGTGCATGAAGTCCAGGTTGCTGTCTGCCAGTGTGTCGTTGATGCGTTGTTTGAAGTCGGCGATCCGTTTCTGATTCACTGCCTCGGTGGTCGGCAGGCTGAGTAGTGCGATCTTTTGTCGGGTGGCACGTTCGATCGCGGCCAGCATCCGACGCTCACGCGGGGCTACGAACAGAATTGCCTCGCCACTGCGTCCGGCGCGTCCGGTACGCCCGATACGGTGGATGTAGGCTTCGGTGTCGTAGGGGATGTCGTAGTTGATCACGTGGCTGATGCGTTCGACATCCAGCCCGCGGGCGGCGACGTCGGTGGCGACCAGGATGTCCAGTTTGCCTTTTTTCAGTTGTTCGATACGTTGTTCACGCTGTTTTTGCACAATGTCGCCGTTCAGTGCGGCGGCGGCGTGGCCGCGTGCCTGTAGTCGTTCCGCCAGTTCCAGGGTGGCTGTTTTGGTGCGCACGAACAGGATGATTGCATCGAATGTTTCGACTTCTAGGATGCGGGTCAGCGCGTCCAGTTTGTGCAGGCCGCTGACCAGCCAGTAGCGTTGCCGGATGGTTTCGGCGGTGGCGACCCGGGTTTTGATCGCGATGGTTGCCGGGTCGCGCAGGTAGCGTTGTGAGATGCGCTGGATTTCACGTGGCATGGTGGCTGAAAACAGCGCGACCTGCCGTTCTGCCGGGGTTTGTTCCAGGATCCATTCGACATCGTCGATAAAGCCCATGCGTAACATTTCGTCTGCTTCGTCCAGCACCAGGGTGGTGAGCTGGTCGAGCTTTAATGTGCCGCGTCGCATGTGGTCCATCACCCGTCCCGGGGTGCCGACCACGACGTGCACACCACGCCGCAACTGGCGGATTTGTCCGCTATAATCCTGCCCTCCGTAGATTGGCAGTACATGGAATTCAGGCAGGTGTTGTGCGTAGCGCTGAAATGCCTCGGCAACCTGGATCGCCAGTTCGCGGGTTGGTGCCAGTACCAGGACTTGTACCGCCCTGATGTCCAGGTTCAGACGCGCTAGAATCGGCAGGGCAAATGCGGCTGTTTTGCCGGTGCCGGTTGGGGCATGGCCAAGCAGGTCGCGCCCGGCCAGCAGGGGCGGAATGCTTTGTGCTTGGATTGGCGATGGGGTTTCGTAGCCCACGGATTCCAGGGCCTGAAGCAGGTGCTCGGGCAGTTGCAGGTCGCGAAAATGCAGGCTGTCGGGGGTGGTTGTCATGTGGCTCAGATACTGCTGGATGTTGGTCAGAAAAACGGCGGTTAACCGTGCAGTATAGCGTGTTACCGGCAGGCCGTTGGCGTTAATTTGTGAGTGAGTAGGTTGCTATGAATAATCCACCAGATATTTTGCGCCACATTATCGACCGGAAGCGGGTTGAGGTGGCGGAGTGCGAGGCGCGGGTGCCGCTGGTACAGTTGCAGGCGCAGTTGGCAGATCTGGCGGATGCACCGCGTGGCTTTGCCCGGGCACTGGAAACCTGCTATGCGCAGGGAGTGCCTGGCGTGATTGCTGAGATCAAAAAGGCGTCGCCTTCTAAGGGGGTGCTGCGGGAACGGTTTGTGCCCGCTGAGATTGCGGCAGATTATGCTGCGCATGGCGCAGCTTGTTTGTCGGTGTTGACCGATCGTGATTTTTTTCAGGGCGACCCGGTGTATCTGCAACAGGCCCGGGTGGCTTGTGCGTTACCGGTGTTGCGCAAGGATTTTGTGGTGGCACCGTATCAGGTGGTTGAGTCGCGAGTGCTGGGGGCAGACTGCATTTTGTTGATTGCGGCTTGTCTGGATGATACTGAGTTACTCGAGCTGAGTGAGCTGGCACATGAATTGGGGCTGGATGTGTTGCTGGAGGTGCATGATGCGGCTGAGTTACAGCGTGCCCTGGCAGTGCCGGATTGTTTGCTGGGCATCAATAACCGCAATCTGCGTACCTTTGTGACTGATCTGAACACGACGCTGGATCTGTTGCCGATGATTCCCGCCGGGCGTCGCGTCGTGACCGAAAGTGGTATTCAGACGCAGGCGGATGTGCAGCGGATGCAGGCGCAGGGTGTGAACACGTTTTTAATCGGTGAGGCTTGTATGCGGGCGGCGCAGCCAGGTCTGGCGTTACAGGAGTTGCTCGGATGAAGGCTAGTGTCAGGTGGGTTGAAGATATGTTGATGGTGGGTGAGTCCGGTAGCGGCCACGCGGTGGTGCTGGACGGGCCGCCGGAACAGGGTGGGCGTAATCTGGGTATTCGCCCGATGGAATTGTTGTTAATCGGGATGGGTGCGTGCAGTGAGGTGGATGTGATGCACATTCTGCGGCGTGGACGGCAGCGGGTAACCGGTTGTCAGGTCGAGTTACAGGCGGAGCGTGCGGAGACTGAGCCGAAGGTGTTTACCCGCATTCATGCTCATTTCCGTCTGAGTGGTGAGGATTTGGATGTGCGTAAGGTCGCGCGGGCGGTCAGCTTGAGCGCGGAAAAGTATTGCTCTGCCGCGATCATGCTGGGTGCGACTGCGACCATTACACATGATTTTGAGGTTGTGTCAGCGATCTGAATGGAGTCTGGGAATAGATTTTCGATATGCTGAAGTTGACACCTTACGTTTCCTAGTCTTCTTCAGGGCAGACATAGGGGTCTTCATTAAAGGTCCGAAATACAAGACAGGCGTCCATGATGTATTCTTCTTCTTCCTCTGAGTACAGTCGTTCGTCCGTTTCTCTCATTGTATCCTGGTGACTCAATTTGGAACTTTTGCGTGCTCTTGAGTAGTCATTGCCCAGCCATTTGTGATTAAGTGCATCGCTTGCAGTCATACGCATTTCTGGAGCTTTAACCAGTAGCTTATTTATAAAGTCTTTAGCTTCTGAGCTGATAGTTGCAAAAGCGTCTTCATCAAGTGCCCATTTAGCAGCCTGAACATTAGCAATCACTAGATCCTCGTTTTCATCATAGAAAGGCGAAATTCCACTTAACAAGATGTAGGTTAGTACACCAACACTCCACATATCTGAGCCTGGGTGCAGAGGCTCAAAGTTCAGTGCCTCTGGTGGAACGAATTCTGTATCCCCGATAATATCGATTACTGTTTTCGAGGTATTGGAAACATTCAGTGCTGCGATGAGACTTGTAAAAGTCAATTCTCGGCCATTCAGGAATCTGATCTGGGTTGGTCGGATATCATTGTGTATCACACCTTCACTATGCAGGTTTTTGAGAATTGCAATGATTTGACGTATGTAAGATGCGACATCTTCTTCGGTTAGGGAATGTTTGGAAGAAACAAAGTCCAGCAGAGTTTTTCCTGCAACGTGATCCATAATTAGTATAAGGTTGTCACGTACCAGAAAGGCCTCATGAAGTTTTGGCAGAGATGGATCCTTCAGCTTTCCGGATGTGATTAAGTCATATTGTCGGGTTGTGAATGGTAAAGTGCCGTCATCAAAATAATATACTTTAGCAGTATACACCTTTCCGGATTTTTTATTTGTCACCTTTTTAGAAACAGAAAACATGTCTCTGCTGATTTCATCTTTATCGAAAGTATAAAAATTCTCCGGATTTTCAAGCCGGATGCCTTCTCGTTCAATAGGTAGTTTGTTTTGTTTTCCGTGGCTTAGTCCAGTCATTATCAGTAAGCCAACCAGAACGGCCACTTGTATTTTTTTGTACGGATTGTAAGATAAATAATTCATCATAATTTTCCTTTTTTCTATAGATGCTAGCAGACTATCAATTGATGGCCTGCTAGAGTTCAGAGTTAACCGTTTAGTGTTGTAACGCCTGTTGGATATAGGTCGCCAGTTGTTCGGCACTGTCGGACTGATGTACCAGACGATGTACACCGCCGGCGCGGCTGATCAGGTAGGTGACAGATGAATGGTCCAGGTCGTAGGCGGCAGCGTTTTCACCAGGCACCTTGTGGTGGGCGATAAAAAAGGTGGCTGCGACCTGATTAACCTGTTCGGTGCTGCCGGTGAGGCTGATGATCCTCGGGTGGAACCCCCGGGCGTACGCCGCGAGTTTTTCCGGGGTATCACGTTCCGGATCCAGGCTGATAAAGAATGGATGCACCTCTGCCTGTTGTGTTGCTGGCAGGTGGTTGAGCGCTCGTGCGATTTTGCTCAGTGCTGCGATGCACACATCCGGGCAGTGAGTATAGCCAAAATACAGCAGCGCGACCTGGCCACGATAATCGCTCAACCGGACTGACTTGCCGGCGGCGTCGGTCAGACTGAAGTCGCGAATTAAGTCCGGGTATTGGGCCGGCACCGGGGTATCGCTGACGCGCAGACTCAGCCAGAGGCCAATCAGCATACAGGCTACCACGACACCTATCAAGACGGTTCGTTTGCCCACGATATAGAGTCCTCACAACAAAAAGATCAGTAGTTTGACAGATTTCGCACAACGCATTTTACCCTGGTTTGCCGCACATGGCCGCAAAGACCTGCCCTGGCAGCAGAACCCGACATCGTATCGGGTCTGGGTGTCAGAAATTATGTTGCAGCAGACGCAGGTGACCACGGTCATGCCATATTATGTGCGTTTTATGCAACGTTTTCCGACGGTGCAGGCCTTGGCTGCAGCGCCGCTGGATGAGGTATTGCAGCACTGGGCGGGACTTGGTTATTACGCCCGGGCGCGTAACCTGCACCGGGCAGCACAACAGGTGATGGCGCAGCATGCCGGGCAGTTTCCGACTACCCTGGCCGGGATGCAGGCATTGCCGGGCATCGGTCGTTCTACCGCCGGAGCGATTCTGTCGCTGGCACAAGGCCAGAGCCAGCCGATTCTGGATGGCAATGTCAAACGGGTACTCGCCCGGCACCATGCGGTTGCTGGCTGGCCCGGTCAGACAGCGGTGCTGAAGACTTTGTGGGCACTGGCGGAGCAGCATACCCCGGCAACGCACACCGCGAACTATAACCAGGCAATGATGGATCTGGGTGCGACCGTGTGTACCCGTAGTCACCCGGCCTGCGCGGTATGCCCGGTCGCGGATACCTGCATCGCCCATGCGCAGCACAACTGGCAGGCGTATCCGGGCAAAAAACCACGTCAGGTGGTGCCGTTACGGACGGTACAATTGTTGATTATTCGCGATCCGGCCGGTGGTATCCTGCTCGAAAAAAGACCACCGCAGGGTATCTGGGGTGGTCTCTGGAGTTTGCCGGAGCTTGCGTCGGGTGCGGATCCGCTTGCCTGGTGTCAGCAACATTTGTCAGTTGCGGCCAGTTGGCAGCGCGATCTGCCGGTGCGGCGGCATCAGTTTACTCATTTCCATCTGGACATGCTGCCGCGTGAATATGCATTGACACAGTTACCACAACAGGTGCAGGAGGCGGATGTACAGATCTGGTACTATCCTCAGCAGCAGGTGCTACCGGGGGTGGCCGCACCGATTGCCCGATTATTTAATGAATTATCTATTCAGGAACAAGCAACATGAGTCGACTCGTACACTGTATCAAGCTGGGATATGAAACTGAGGGGCTGGATCGGGCACCTTATCCGGGTGAACTGGGCCAGCGGGTCTTCGACCAGGTGTCGAAGGTAGCCTGGCAGGATTGGCTGCGCCACCAGACGATGCTGATTAATGAATACCGGCTCAGCCCGATAGAGCCGAAGGCACGGCAGTTTTTAGAAGAACAAATGGAAAAGTTTTTTTTTACGGATGAATCTGTAACAATGCCGGGCGGTTTTCAGCCTGAATAGGGGTTGATACTTATAATATAGCTCTCTTTTGGTCGTGGGCAAGGTTGAAGCCTCGCCCATGATTTAAATTTGATTCTGCATATTAAACACAGGAATCTTGCATGCAACGTTTTATCTCTGTGCTGACACTGTGCTCTGTTGCGGTCGCGCCAGTGGCCTGGGCCGAATCGACTGGTCGTATTTCCGGCAGTGAGTTTAACCCGGCGATCAGCTTGATTCTGGACGGGCGCTATGTTGACCGGGATGCAGGAGAACTGGAGTTACCTGGTTTTCAACTCGGTGGTGAGTCTGGTTTTCCGGGTCAGGGCTTTACCACTGGTCACAATGAACTGGCACTGTCAGCGAACATTGACGATACCTTCTATGGTGCACTGCATGCAGCCGTAGTGCAGCATGACGGTGAGACCAAGGTGGAGCTGGAAGAAGCCTTTATCGAAACCCTGGGGCTGGGTCATGGACTGACCATCAAGGGTGGCCGCTTCTTTTCTGGTATCGGCTACCTGAATGCGATCCATGCACATGCGCATGATTTTGCGGATCGGCCACTGGTGTACGATGCGCTGTTCGGTGGCCGTCTGGCAGATACCGGTGCACAAGTGCGTTGGGTGGCACCAACTGAGCAATATCTGAATCTTGGCCTGGAGGTCACCTCTGGTTCGGCCTACCCCAGTGGCGAGAACGAGAGCGGAAATAAGGGCTTGGGTGTGTTCGTCAAGACTGGCGGTGACTGGGATGTCAGTTCCAGTTGGCAATTGGGCGCAAGTTATTACCGGGCGAAGTTTGGTAAGCGTGAGGCCGGGGTGCATGCACATGGTCACGGAGAAGCAGACGCAGTCGATAACGAATTGCTGAATGGTGAAGTGGATGTCGCTGGTGTGGATTTTGTATACAAGTGGGCACCGAACGGCAACGCTCGCAATACCAACTTGAAGCTACAGGCCGAATATTTCGTGCGCAATGAGCAGGGCGGGGCTGAGTTTGCTGAAGGTGAGGATCGCGCAAAGGCTGATTACGATGGCAGACAAACCGGGTTTTATGCCCAGGCGGTGTATCAGTTCCAGCCAGGTTGGCGGGTTGGACTACGTTATGACCGGTTAGGTGCCAAAAATACAATTGCGCCCTTCAGCGAAGGTATGAATCTGGACGAGTTTCTGGAAGAAACCGGTCTGGGTGCTGAAAGTAATCCGAACCGAACCAGCCTGATGCTGGATTATGCGCCGAGTCATTTCAGCCGCATTCGGTTGCAATACAGTCAGTTAGACAATGGCCACGATGCAAGGCATGACACCATGATGCTGCAATACGTCATGAGCCTTGGCTCACATGGTGCGCATACCTTCTGACTGAGTATCTTCCGTAGGTGAGGTTTATCTGGCAGTGGTGTCAATTTCATCGGCAGTACTGCCCGGTATACCTCCGATGCAGCAGTTCGTACAACAGGGCACCTCTAAAAACTATTCCACTTGCAAATACTTCGTTAAAAAATGCTCATGTACGCTGTTGTACACTGCGCTTTTTCGCCTCGTCTGTGCTGCGCTCATCACGTTTTTAGAGGCGCCCAACAGGTTTTGGCAGCAGAATAAGATGATATCGTATCGTTTAACAGGGGTCGTGGCTTTATTATTGACGCTGGCGGTGCCGGCCTGGGCTGAGGTGCGTATTCTGGCTTGTGAGCCGGAGTGGCAGGCACTGGCCGAGGTGCTGGGTGGTACTCGGGTACGGGCTGATTCAGCCACGACCGCCTGGCAGGATCCACATCATATTGAGGCCAGGCCGTCGTTGATTGCCAAGGCGCGGCGCGCAGATATGGTGTTCTGTACCGGCGCGGAGCTGGAGATCGGCTGGTTGCCGTTGTTGCTGCGTCAGTCGGGCAA
>JAHDCB010000006.1 GCA_020630035.1 Gammaproteobacteria bacterium | reverse complement strand
TGTGTTAGGCATGCCGCCAGCGTTCAATCTGAGCCAGGATCAAACTCTTCAGTTTGAATTTTTTGCTACCTAAGCAGCAATTTTTGGCTCAATATCAGAATCTTAAAGGTATTTCTTTAAGATGCATCTATTGATATTTTTGGCCTCAGCCAAATCAACAGAGCACCCACACAAGTTACCTGATAAATTTTTAAAGAACTAAGCACTGTTTTTCAGCGCAGATGATCTGATCATTATATACTGGTTTTAAGCCTTGTCAACAGCATCAAGCCTGATTGCAAACAAAAATAAACTGCAAACAATCAGCCACATGCAAACCAACAAATTCAACAGTACCCGAATCAGAAACAAACCTTTGCCGCTTTGCACAAAGGCGAGCGAGCATTATAGAACTATTTATGCTCATGTCAATCTTTATTCTGAAGACGTCTTGCAGCTTGCTACGGGGACAAAACAATGGAGCCTTCAAAGAGGAACAGGCACCGTTCTCATCCCTTTGGCTGTGGGTGAGGCCTCATACCTTACCCGCGATTTAAATTTGATGTTGATTGCAAAAACAAACCCCGAACCGCAACAGCGGCCCGGGGCTTCATTAACCATCTATCAGACCAGGTCATTTTGCCCTGGCCTGACTGAGCAACGTGACCTACATCATACCGCCCATGCCACCCATACCGCCCATGCCACCCATATCAGGTGCAGCAGGTGCAGCAGCTTTATCTTCAGGCTGATCAGCGACCATACATTCGGTCGTAATCATCAGGCCAGCGATAGACGCTGCATTTTGCAATGCCGAGCGCGTTACCTTGGTGGGATCCAGGATACCCATGGAAACCATATCACCATACTCACCATTACCCGCGTTGTAACCGAAGTTACCTTCTCCTTCAGCAACCTTATTCAGTACCACTGCAGCTTCTTCACCACAGTTAGCAACAATCTGGCGCAACGGCTCACTCATAGAACGGGCCGCAATCTGAATACCAACATCCTGGTCAGCATTGCTGCCCTTCAGGTCATCTAACGCCTTCAGTGCGCGCACCAGTGCCACGCCGCCGCCAGCAACCACGCCTTCTTCTACTGCAGCCCGGGTTGAATGCAGCGCATCTTCTACCCGCGCCTTCTTCTCCTTCATCTCAACTTCAGTAGCAGCGCCCACCTTAATGACGGCAACACCACCAGATAACTTAGCCAGACGCTCTTGCAGCTTCTCTTTATCATAGTCTGATGTACTGGCTTCAATTTCAGCACGAATCTGTTCACAACGACCTTTGATATCGCCCTCAGTACCAGCACCGTCAATGATCGTGGTTTCATCTTTGGTAATCTGCACACGCTTAGCGGTACCTAACTCATTCAGCGTGACTTTTTCCAGGGTCAGGCCGATTTCTTCTGCAACCACTGTCGCACCAGTCAGAATCGCTATATCCTGCAACATAGCCTTACGGCGATCACCAAAGCCAGGTGCCTTGACAGCAGCAACCTTCACAATCCCGCGAATGTTGTTCACCACCAGGGTCGCCAGAGCTTCACCTTCGATATCTTCTGCTACGATCAATAACGGCTTACCGGCCTTAGCTACTGCTTCTAAAGTCGGCAACAGGTCACGGATATTAGAGATTTTTTTATCATGCAACAGCACGAAAGGCTGCTCCAGGTCTACCATCTGGCTTTCCTGGTTGTTGATGAAGTAAGGTGACAGATAGCCTCGATCAAACTGCATACCCTCAACCACATCCAGCTCGTTATCTAAGCCTGATCCTTCTTCTACTGTGATAACACCTTCTTTACCAACTTTTTCCATCGCCTGGGCAATGATGTCGCCCACGTTCACGTCTGAATTGGCAGAGATTGTGCCAACCTGTGCGATGGACTTGTTATCAGTGCAGGGTACTGACATCGTCTTCAGCTCAGCTGTGGTTGCCTGAACTGCTTTATCAATACCACGCTTCAGATCCATTGGGTTCATGCCGGCGGCAACTGCCTTCAGGCCTTCACGTACCATGCTTTGTGCTAGCACAGTTGCGGTCGTGGTACCATCGCCTGCCACATCAGAGGTCTTGGAAGCTACTTCCTTAACCATTTGTGCACCCATGTTTTCAAACTTGTCCTGCAGTTCGATTTCTTTCGCAACTGACACACCATCTTTGGTGATGGTCGGAGCACCGAATGATTTATCCAGCACCACGTTACGGCCTTTCGGGCCCAAGGTGGTTTTTACTGCGTTCGCCAGAATATTAACGCCATTCAGCATGCGTGAGCGGGCGTCATCAGCAAATAATACGTCTTTTGCAGCCATAGTGAATATCTTCCTAAATTTTGGTCACACTCAGCCTGCCAAGCTGAGGGCAGACTTGTTCATTGAAAAATGCAGGTCATACCGGATGACCTGATGTGGCATGGTCTCAGGCCTCGATCACACCCATGATGTCTTCTTCCCGCATAACGAGCAGCTCTTCGCCGTCCACCTTGACTTCAGTGCCTGAGTATTTGCCAAACAGCACCGTATCGCCAACCTTAACGTCTAGGGCACGCACGTCTCCACTGTCAAGAATTTTGCCATTACCCACGGCCAGCACTTCGCCCCGGATCGGCTTTTCAGTCGCGGCATCGGGCAGTACGATGCCACCCGGGCTGGTGGTTTCCTCTGCTTCGCGGCGAATTACCACACGATCGTGTAATGGACGGATTTTCATTACGTCAAACTCCTGATGGAAAAATGCAAAAACACGCAGCATCTATGCCTGACTGAATACGGGCACTGATGCAGGACACTTCGGGAAATGTTTTGGGGTGCCGACTGATCGGCACTCAGGTCAATCGCCTTGATTCACAGCTCAGCAAGCTGAACACCAACACACTCGACCCGCTCGAGTGCTGGATATAAGGCCGCTTTCGGCAATATCAAGCCTCAAAATCATCTTCTTCCTGCAACCTCCACCTTGACACAAACAGCACATGCCTCCCCACGAAAAAATCAATTATATTGAACTACCCTGCCTGAATATCACACAAACCAAGGCCTTTTTCAGCACGGTTTTTGGCTGGTCCTTCACTGATTATGGGTCGGACTATACCGCCTTCAGCGCAGCAACTGCCGGCATAGATGGCGGCTTCACTCACAGCCAGTCATGCTGCCGCAGCGAACAAGGCTGCGCCTTGATTGTGTTTTACAGCCACGACCTGATCGCAACACAAGCCAGAATCAAACAGGCTGGCGGCACCATTGTTCGGGAAACATTCAACTTTCCAGGTGGACAACGTTTTCACTTTACCGACCCGAACGGCAATGAATACGCTGTCTGGTCGGACGTGACCATATAACAAGGGCACCTCCGAAAACTGGCCAAGCTCGTTTACAATAGCCGATCCAGTTAAACCTGTAACCCGGAAAACCATCATCCATGACCTGGCTGTTCAGACTCGGCACCATTCTACTTATCAGCGCCTTCGTTATCTTGCTCTCAGGTGCTGCTGCCATCGGCGTCGCATATTACAAAATGGCACCCGACTTGCCAGATATCAGTGCCCTGAGTGATGCGCAGCTACAAGTTCCCCTGAAAGTGTATAGCCAGGAAGGTTCACTGATTGCCGAGTTTGGTGAAAAAAGGCGTTTATTGCTGAACTATGCACAGATTCCACAAATGACGGTGCATGCGTTTATCGCAGCTGAAGATGCCGCATTTTTCAGCCACCCGGGCATTGACCCACGCGGACTGTTACGCGCAGCATTCAAGCTGATCACTACCGGACAGCGTCAGCAGGGAGGCAGCACCATCACGATGCAGGTCGCCCGTAACTTTTATTTAAGCCGTGAAAAAACCTATCTGCGTAAGCTATATGAAATTTTTCTGGCCTTACGCATAGAAAGCGAGCTGAGCAAACAAGATATTCTTGCGCTGTATCTGAATAAAATTTATCTCGGACAACGTGCCTACGGCATCGGTGCAGCCGCCCAGGCCTACTATGGCAAACCACTGGAACAACTTAATCTGGCACAAACTGCGATGCTCGCTGGCTTACCGAAGGCACCATCACGCTACAACCCGCTGGCCGATCCGAAACGCGCCCTGATCCGACGTAATTACGTACTGGGGCAAATGCTGTCCCTGGATATGATCAGCCAGGATGATTATGACCAGGCAGTCGCTGCACCAGTCAGCGCCCGACCTTACCGCGCCCCAGTAGAAGTAGAAGCACCCTATGTCGCTGAAATGGTACGAGCGCAACTTTTTAAACAATACGGCGAGGCCGTATACACCAGCGGTTATGAAGTACACACCACCCTCCAGGCTCGTGATCAGGCAGCTGCCAACGACGCATTGCGCAACACGCTGGATAACTACAGTCAGCGACATGGTTATCGTGGTGCAGAGGCACAGTATGATCTCAATGGTGAGAATATTGACCTGGATGCCTTACTGGCACAACACCCGACAATTCACGATTTGATTCCAGGCATTGTGACCGCTGTCGGCAAAAAAACAGCTGAGGTTTATCTGAGCCAGACACAAACCATCACACTACCCTGGGCTGGCATCCGCTGGGCAAAAAAATACCTTGACCAGGATCGGGTCGGTGATCCACCAAAACACGCCGGCAACGTATTGCAAACCGGCGATTTGATCCGCGTGCGACAACTGACTACCACGCAAGATCAAACAACCTGGCAGCTGGCCCAGGTGCCCAAGCTATTGGGTGCACTCGTCTCTGTACGACCTGCCGATGGAGCAATTCTGGCCCTCACCGGCGGCTACAACTATTACACACAAAAATTTAATAGTGCGACTCAAGCCTGGCGACAACCCGGCTCTGGCCTGAAGGCGTTTGTGTATTCAGCCGCACTGGAACACGGCTATACCCCTGCCAGTATCATTCATGACGCACCTGTTGTTTTCAAAGACCGGGGGTTAGAAGATCTCTGGCGGCCAGAAAATTATTCCGGTCGCTTACATGGGCCAACCCGGCTACGCACCGCTCTCACCTATTCACGCAACCTGATCTCTATCCGGCTGCTACGTGACATTGGTGTTCCGAAGATGCTGAATCATATTAAGCGATTTGGTTTCAGCAAGAGCAAGCTGGCCAGTAATCTGTCGCTGGCACTGGGCAATGCCAGCGTCACCCCGCTACAGATGGCCACCAGTTACGCCATCCTGGCGAATGGCGGCTATCGTGTCACATCTTATGTCATCGACCGCATCTATCAGAACGGTGAGCTAATCCATCAGGCAACTCCGGCCACTAATTGCACAGATTGTGACCACCCGGCACCTCGCGCGATCAGCGCTCAAAACCAGTACCTGATGTATTCCATGATGCAGGATGTCATTCAGCGCGGCACTGCCAAGGCCGCACGCAAACTGAAACGGCGTGATCTGGCAGGCAAGACAGGCACCACTAACGACCAGAAAGACGCCTGGTTCAATGGCTTTAATCAATTCGTATCAGCCAGCGTCTGGGTGGGCTTTGATGACAACCGGAAACTCGGTCGGGGCGAAGTTGGCGGACGAATCGCACTCCCGGCATGGATGGATTATATGGCTGTCGCCTTACAGGATATCAAAGACCAGGATCCAAGTATGCCGCCTGGCATCGTACGCACCCGCATAGACCCGATTACTGGATTACGTGTCCCGGCAGACGCCACAAATGCTATCCAGGAAGTCTTTCGTCGAGGCAACCTGCCACAATTTGCTCCGGCCACGACGAATCATGCCACAGCAGCTGAAATATACTGAACAGCACCATGCCGACTTATGGCACCTTATTTATCGTTGCAACACCTATCGGCAACCTGAGCGACATCAGCGCACGTGCATTAACCACGCTGCGCCAGGTTGACCTGATCGCCGCCGAAGACACTCGCCACACCAAACGCCTGCTACAACAGGCCGGTATCCAGCGCCCGCTGATCGCACTGCATGAACATAATGAGCGCCAGCGTGCACAGTCACTGATTGAACGGCTGCATCACGGCACAGACATTGCTTTGGTCTCAGACGCCGGCACCCCGCTGATCAGCGATCCGGGTTTTCCACTGGTACGCGCCTGCCATACTGCCGCAATCCCGGTCGTCCCCATTCCAGGGCCAAGCGCCCTGATCGCTGCACTCTCAGTCAGCGGCCTGCCAACCGATGCCTTTTATTTCGCCGGTTTCCCACCACACAAAAAAAGCGCACGCCGTACCTGGCTGGAACAGTTACGTCAGCAAACGGCCACCCTGATACTGTACGAATCAAATCACCGGGTGCATGATACCTTAAGCGACATGCAGGCAGTATTTGGTGCAGACCGCCGGGCTATGTGCGCACGGGAACTCACCAAAACATTTGAAACACTGTTACATGGCACCCTGCACGACATCCAGTCTCAACTTGGCGTACAACCCAAGGGTGAGATCGTACTGGTGGTTGCGGGCACCACTGCCGACCCGGCAACTGACGAGTTGGAACACTACCTGGATATCCTGCTGGCGGAACTCCCACGCAAACAGGCCATTACACTGACCGCAAAACTACTCAAGCTACCGAAAAATCAGGT
This sequence comes from Gammaproteobacteria bacterium, assembly GCA_020630035.1. Taxonomy (GTDB): domain Bacteria; phylum Pseudomonadota; class Gammaproteobacteria; order Chromatiales; family Chromatiaceae; genus JAHDBG01. Next base: position 12,761 of record JAHDCB010000006.1, on the reverse strand, counting down.
CTATCAGCAAGCATTGAGCCGCAATGCTTTTTGATACAATGATGAGTTCGCTGCCTCAGGGTCAGCAACATGACCCAACAGATGACTAGGGGCGTTCTCAATGAGCTGAGAAGCTGATTGAGAACGCCCCCTAAGCCTTTACCCCCCCCTGAACTGACGGAGATTATCCATATGAGCAACCTGATTGGCGCACCCGCCCCGGACTTCACCACATCAGCCGTTCTCGGTGACGGCACCATTGTTGAAGATTTCTCTTTGTCTGCCACACTGCAAGGCAAATACGGCGTCGTCTTTTTTTACCCGCTCGACTTTACCTTCGTCTGCCCGTCTGAACTGATCGCGGTAGACCACCGGGTCGCCACGTTTAAAAAACTGAATACTGAAGTGATCGGCGTTTCTATCGACTCACATTTCACCCACAATGCCTGGCGTAATACCCCGGTGAATAAAGGTGGTATCGGGCCAGTTAAATACACCCTGGCCGCTGACATCAAACATGGCATCATGCAAGCCTACGGGGTTGCCAGCCCGGGTGGTGTTGCATTTCGTGGTGTATTCATTATCGATCAGAATCGTGTCGTACGCTCACAGATCATCAACGACCTGCCATTGGGACGTAACTTTGATGAAGTGATCCGCCTGATTGAAGCATTGCAGTTCCACGAAGAACACGGCGAAGTCTGCCCGGCTGGCTGGCAGAAGGGCGACGCAGGCATGACTGAATCACCTGATGGTGTTGCAGATTATCTGGCAAACAATTCAGATAAGCTCTAAGGCGCCACTGGCCCCATGCCTGAGAATGGTATCGGGGCCACCACTCCGCAGACTTTCACTTGTCAACTCCCGCCAGATAACGACCGCTTTTCATTTTGATTGTGTGGTCGCCCCGCCTTACCACGCGTCGCGCGAATCTTCAGTTTTTTTTCAACCTCAGCAGCGAACTGTGGCGAACCAAGCGCATAATTGCCCTGAGTCGCCTCACGAATTTCTTCCGCCAGCCGCGCATCCAGTGGTTGATTAAACAACGCATGATAAGCGCTGGCACAATCGGCATGTGTTTCGCCCAGGTCATCATAGACCTTATGCGACTGTAACAAATCACCCGGCTGACCCAACGCATTTACATGATGACTGGACCAGCGATAATCTTCCGGCTTATCGACCAGCTTTTTGCTTACCGGCATCAGCTCAATATACCGGTAACAACCAATCACATAACGATCCTCACAGGTCACACAAGAGCGATAACGACCCTCCCATAATGTGCCAGTGCGGTTGTGTACCCGGTTGATATATTGTACATAACGCTGCCCCAGCAGACGCATCAGATCGCTGACACCTTTGACATGAGCCGGCGTCAATAACAAGTGCACACGATTCGACAATAAAACATACGCATGAATACGACATTGTGTGCGACGCGCAATTTCACGCAGCCATCTGAGATAGCAAGCATAATCTTCGTCACCAAAAAAGCAGTCCTGGCTATTGTTGCCGCGCTGAATGATGTGCATCGGCGTATTGGGCAGAACTAAACGGCTACGGCGTGGCATAAGTAAACCTTCGATATCAACTAAAATACAAATTCAGGGTATGGCGCAATACCTGAGATTTTACCACAAACAATTATTCTCCGTCCCCAAATCCATCGGCAACCCGGACGTAGCATTATCCTCAATCAACAGGGCACCTCTGAAGACGGCGCCAGCGCAGCAGTTTTCAGAGGTGCTCGAGCATTATTTACGCGCTGCCGGCCCGTTATATTGAATACCGTTACTCATATGAGTCAGGAAATATTCCAGGTTGCGAAACTCAGGGCTTTGCGCCTTGTGTGGCTTAGCACGCATTTGTTTCATACAACCGCCGAAACGCCGGTGTAATGTGCCTAGTTCACCCCACTTAGAACGATACACCGGCCAGCCACTGGCATGACCCAGTGCCGGGCTGAGAATATCTGTACGAACACGCTGTCCGGCGGACTGCATATGACAAGAAGCACAGGAAAAATTCAGCTGACCTCTGCGTGCAAAATAGAAACTTTTGCCTGCATTATAGGCTGCCAGGGCAGCAGCATCCGGAATCTTAACGTCAATCACCTGGCCACGCGAGGCATAAGACAGATAGGCCAGTAAATCTGCCATCTTCCCTTTTTTATATTTCAGGGGCTTTTCACCATGCCGGGTACGGCACTGGTTAATGGCGAATGGCAAGGTCACCACCTGTTGGCTGACAGCATCCCAGTGAGGATAGTGTTTACGTTGCGCCGGATCGTCGCCAAAACAATCCACATAGGTCTTACCGTTCGCAAATGGCGTCTGCCATAGCTCTTCACCTGCTTCAACCATTGGCTCGTACGGTGGAAATTCTTCTATCGCCTCCCAGTTTTCACGCGACACCGCATCAATCGCATAAACACCGTTTGCATACTGTTGCAACGATACCCCGGGAAAGCGTTGCTCAAAATAGCTTCGGTACGTCGTGAGATCTTCTAATGGCGTCGTGTCACTGGCTTGCTTACTGGCAGCAAAAACGCCCAAGCTTAGCAGCGCCAGACCCAGTGTGATCAAAGATTTAACCATCTGCCCGGCTCCCATGGCTATTTAATATTGGCACTGCCAGTGCCCTTTCCACCTGTATTATCAACCCAGGCCAGTGTGACCTCATCACCAGGCTTCCCGCCCTGATACTTAAATGCCACATAAGGGTTTTTTGAAACACCTGGTCCCCAGTGTGCCTTCATCAGCAGGGTGTCGCCACTGCGTGCCTCGACTTCCTGAATGAAGTGCGCCGGAATCAACTCACCTGTCTTGCTGTTTTTACGCTGCCCGGTCTCCATCGGGTGGCTGATTAATGCCTTGACAGTTGTAATGCCGTTTTTTTGTCTTGCCCGGATCCGGATGGATTTTTTTGCCATCGGTGTGCACCCTGAATCTCAATAAAAAGAATGAGCTGTCTGGTAGTCTGACTGCCAACAATTAACCACCACAACCGCCGATTGTTACCTTAACGTTCTTATGGTTGCGATACAGCTGATCACCAACCTTCGCGACCGCCACAATATCTGATGTTTTCGCCATCTTAATGCGTGCGGAAACATCTGCGATGGCACCAGCACCGAGTACAAAGGTGCCCACGAGCGGCTGGTTGTTACCGGTCGCAAGAATCGCAATTGATTCAACATCTGCCCGGTCTGTCTTCACCGTGACCGGCACCACAGCACCGTTTTCCGCAATATCCGGCGCCTTGATCATCAGGTCCGGTGCTTCTGTGATCTCACCAGCACCCAGTGCCTCCCGGATGGCATCATCCAATGTTTTTTGTTGAAAGGCCGCCTTTGGCCAGGCGGCATTTACGATAGCAGGCAATAATCCGGCAGCCAATGCTGCGAGCGTTCCCTGCAGAAAGGCTCGACGAGTAAATACTGTTGTCATGGTATCAGACTCATAGCGTGTAAAGATAATCTATCACCGCGTTAATCTCAGATTCTGTCAGAATCTGGTATTGACCAAATGGCGGCATCCGCGAATCAGGATTCAACTGCGTGGCATCATAGATCTGAGCATACAGTTTCTGCCGATCAGGAAAGCGTGCCTGCATCGCGATCAGCGGTGGCCCCAGATTCCCCGGGCTATTACCTTCCGGCATACTGTGACATGCCAGACAGTTGCCACCTTTACGGTCCCAGGCAATAGCCTTACCCGTCGCAATCTGCTCCGGTGTGACAGCCAGCACTGTACCCGACAGTGACAAATAAAGCAGCAATAATTTCAGTCGATAAAACATCATTTTTTCTCCTGGCATGTATCGCTGAATTCAGTTGATGGCGCCGGTTTTGCGGGTGACTGGTGGTGCCACTCGCTCAAGGCATGTTTCAAGTTTTCGCGGCTGGCTTGTGACAGGCGACGATAGATATTAACCAGCAACTGTTCTTCACGGTCCAGCTGATCAAAACTGATGGCATCTTCCACATCACGCTGCTGCTGGGGCAGGTGTCTTTTTTTATGCCCACGTCCGGTCGCCAACCATTCCGGATCCACGTTTAACACACGTGCTATCGTGAACAGATGCTCCATCTTCAGGTTTTTAACCAGTCCCTTTTCCCAGCGACTGACTGCAGCACTGGTAACACCCACCATCCGTGCCAGATTACTGGCCTTAACACCAGCATCAATGCGTGCTTCTAAAACTCGTTCTTCTAACAGGCTCATAGCCGAAGATGATCACTGATTATCCGTTAATTTTGGTTGTCAACTATGCTTTTTTACTACATGAATGCCCGTATAGCTAAACCAGGAACAACGGAGGATTACCAGCTTATCCCGATCAGGCGGTATGAGAGACAGATGGTGCTGCACGTTGCGTCGGCAGGGTCTGCATAGTGTCTTCTATCCAAGCTTCGGTCAGTGCCAGAATCTCTTTGGTGCTTTTGTCTGTCGTTGTGATCGGCGGCCCAATCCGCACCTGAATAGTGCCCGAATATTTTTTCAACCCACGCCGCGCCCAATAAACACCGGCATTATGTGCAATCGGCACCACCGGATAGCCAGTTTTTTGTGCCAGCATCGCACCACCGACATTATATTTCTGCCGCTCACCCGGTGCGGTGCGGGTGCCTTCCGGAAAGATCAGGACACTACGCCCGGCATTCAGGGCATCACCACCAGCTCGGATCAGATCCAGCATGGCACGTCGCCCAGCATTCCGGTCTATCGGGATAAAACTACCGATCCGCAACACCCAGCCCAGTATCGGGATATGCAACAACGACTTTTTCAGCACCCAGGCCTGACGCTTCGGCAGATGGTGGTGTAACGTAATCGTCTCCCAGGCTGATTGATGCTTCACCATCAACACACAGGGAGCCGCAGCCAGATGCTCACGTCCTGCAACCCGGACATCCAGGCCACAGATCACCTTCTGCAACCAGGCATTCGCCTGCGACCAACGCTGCACAATCTGATCAATATAGTGCTCCGGAACAAACCGGTACAGCATGAGTGCTACCGTACCATACAGCAGGACAGTAACCAGCAGCAGACCAAAATAAACAATAGCACGTAACAGAGTCATAACAATCGTTCCAGGATGTAAGGGACCGCTTGTTGCAGATTGGCAAACACCGGGGTGTGCGCCCACACCGGATCCTGTGCGGTACGTGCACCCTTCCCGGTCAATACCCGGATCGGGTGGGCAGCAACCTGCACTGCTGCGGCCAGGTCACGAGCACTATCCCCGACGACCGGCACGTCACGCAGACTACAGCCAAAATGTGCCGCAATCTGTTGATACAAACCAGGCCTCGGCTTGCGACAGGCACAGCCATCATCCGGCCCGTGCGGGCAATATACCAGATGGTCAATATGGCCACCCACAGCAGCCAGCTCAGCCCGCATTTTGACATGCATGGCATCCAGAGTAGCCGTATCAAACAACCCACGCGCCAGGCCAGACTGATTCGTGGCCACAGCAACCTGCACTCCGGCCTGATTAAACTGCGCAATCGCAACCAGACTACCGGGCAAGGCATGCCACTCGTCCGGGTGTTTCACATATTGATCAGAATCCTGGTTAATCACACCATCGCGATCAAGAATAATCAGGCGCATGCTGCAAGTTAGTTTTTGTCCAGCTCAAGATATTGCCAGGCTTGTTCCAGCCAGCCCGGTTCCTGCCGAAACTGTGCATCATCAATCAGGCTGCCATTATCCTGATTTAACGCCAGAACCTGACGCGCATCCGCAGCCAACTGCTCCAGACCAAGCTGTTCGTAGGCAGTGATCATAATCTCTAAGGCCGTTCTCACAACAGGTGTGCGCGGATAATGCTGTACCACATAATTCGCCCGGTTAGCGGCTGCCAGAAAGGCACCACGCTTCAGATAAAAGCGTGCGATATGAATTTCATTCCGTGCCAGATTATTCCGCAGATATAACATCCGCTGACGCGCATCTTGTGCATATTCCGAGTCAGGATATAACTCCACGACCTTGGCAAAATCCTGATACGCATCCAGTGCAGTACCGGCATCACGCTGCGTACTATCCGTCGGCAACAACCGGTCAAAGATACTTGATGCCGGGCTGAAGCTGACCAGACCACGCAGATAATAGGCATAGGCCACCGCAGAGTGACTTGGATAGAACCGGATAAACTCATCAGCCGCCGCTAAGGCATTGTAAGGCTCTTCCAGACGATAATACGCATACGCAATATTCAACAGAGCCTGTTGCGAAAATTTGCCGTAGGGATGGCGAACATGCAACTTTTTGTAAAATTCGGCAGCTCTGGCATAATCCCCGGCCTTAAACTTCGCCGTAGCCCGTTCATACAATGTCTGCTCATCCCAGCCGGCGGTAACATCCTGTTCGCCCAGACTGGCGCAGGCACTGAGCAACATAACCAATGAAAAAACGCTGATCCAGCGTGTCATGAGTGATCCTCGTGTCATAAAAAGCGATTATCTATACCCTCAGCCGAAGCAATGTAACGAGAACCCATCACTTTGTCCAGCACGCGCATACAAACACATCAGGCAGAGATTGAGACCGAACTGGCCGGTAAACGGTTGGATCAGGCACTGGCACAATTATGGCCAGACTATTCACGCCGCCAGCTACAAGACTGGATCCGTGCCGGCCAGGTGACAGTGAACGGCGAGACCCGACGCCCACGCGACAAAATACAAACCCACGACCAGATCATCCTGCACGCACAGATCACAGCCCACAGCAAGTGTCAGCCAGAAGCGATACCGCTGGATATCCGCTTTGCCGACGAACACATCCTGGTACTCAACAAGCCAGCCGGACTGGTGGTACATCCGGCAGCCGGCTGCCCGGATGGCACACTCCAGAATGGCCTGCTGCATTACGATCCAGCCCTGAGCATCCTGCCACGGGCCGGCATAGTACACCGGCTGGATAAAGACACTACCGGCCTGATGGTCGTGGCCAGAACACAGCGTGCCTATCAGACACTGGTCACAGCACTGGCAACACATGCGGTACAACGCAATTACCTGGCGCTGGTCACCGGCGTCGTGACGGCTGGTGGACGGATTGAGCAACCGATCGGACGCCATCCAACCCGGCGCACCTGCATGGCCGTGCATCCACTGGGCAAACCTGCCGTAACCCACTACCGGGTCGATACCCGCTTTGCCCACCACACCCTGCTGCGGGTACAACTGGAAACCGGACGCACTCATCAGATTCGGGTACATATGGCAGCGATCCGCCATCCGCTGTGCGGCGATCCGGTATACGGCGGACGCCTGCAACTACCCGCAGGCGCAAGCCCGGCACTGCAACAACAACTGCGCCAGTTCAAACGCCAAGCATTACACGCGCAGAGACTCAGCCTGGCACACCCGGCAACCGGGCAACAACTCAGCTGGACAGCACCAATCCCGGACGACCTGAGCGACCTGCTGACCACCCTGGCCGCAGACACCAACACGCCTGACTGATCATTAGCGCCTATGCAACTTTATCAACGCTACCAGGAACGCCTGCAACAACACGGCTTTTGTGCCGACCCGGCACAACAACCCATCCTGACAGCACTACAACAGATCGCAGATGCACTGGCCGTGCCATCGGTCACCGGCTGGCGACGCTGGCTGAACCAACGAACAGAGCCGATTCCAGGCCTGTATATCTGGGGCTCAGTCGGGCGCGGCAAGACCTGGCTGATGGATCTGTTTTTTGAACACCTGCCGGAACCGCGCAAACAACGGCTGCACTTCCACCACTTTATGCAGCAGGTACACCAGCGACTGGCGCAACTGAAACACAACAAAGAACCACTGGACCAACTGGCCGCACAAATGGCCACTGACTGGCGCATCCTGTGTCTGGACGAATTTCACGTGATTGATATCGGCGATGCAATGATCTTTGACGGACTGCTACGTGGCCTGTTCCGGCGCGGCCTGATCCTGATCACCACCTCCAACGTACCACCCACCGGGCTATATCCGAATGGCATCCAGCGCGACCGGTTCCTGCCCGCAATCGCCCTGCTGGAACAACATACCCAAGTACTAGCGGCGGGCGGGGAACAAGATCATCGCCAGGCGGTGGCCGCTGCCGGGCAGGCCTACCAATACCCGTTGAATACAACCACAACCCAGCGGCTGCAACATATGTTCCAGCAGTTGGCCGCAGAGACCCACGACCCGGCGGGCCAGATCCGGATACAAGACCGCGAGATCAACTACCAGCAACGCACCCCCCAAGTCATCTGGTTCGAGTTCCAGGTACTATGCGGCCCGCCACGCAGCCAGCACGACTACATCGCACTGGCCGACCAGTATGCCATCGTGTTCATCTCCGACATCCCGGCGATGACCGCTGACGATGACGACCCGATGCGCCGCTTTATCGCCCTGATCGACGAACTATACGACCGGCGCAAACAAGTCGTGATCAGTGCCGCCGTGCCCGCCGCAGAGCTCTACCGGGGTGAGCGCCTGACCTTTGAATTTCAGCGCACCCTGAGCCGACTGCACGAAATGCAGCACCAGCTCACCCTTACCGGGTAACACTCAGGCTATCCGCGCGCACAACTGCTCCAACAACAACCACGGATCACCAGGCTCAGCACCCTTCACCACCGCATCAATCGTGTGACACAGACCAAGCAACGCCAGCCAGTCACGCTGACGCCGCAACGCCTGCTGCAACACCGGTCGCCGCTGTTGCGGCCAGATCTTTGCCAACACCGCCTCAGGCTGACTACCCTGGCTGAGCTTAGCCGCCAGCTCAGCCAGCAAACTCAACTCGCGGTGCAACGCCCAAAGCACCACCGGTGCCGCAATACCCTCCTGTTGCAGCCCAGCCAGCATCTTCCAGCAACGCGCCGGATCGCCACGCAGGGCGGCCTCCGCCAGACCGAACACATGAAACCGCGCCTGCTCCGACACCACCGCAGATGCCTCCGGCAGCCGCAACGGACCGGGTGGCAGCAATAACCGCAGTTTATCAATCTCCTGACGCGCAGCCAGCAGATTCCCCTCCACCTGCGCAGCCAGCCAAGGTGCTACCTCAGGAGCTGGCTGCAACCCAGCCTGTTGCAGCCGTTGCGTAACCCAACGCACCAGCGCAGGCCCCTCAATCGGCCAGATCGGCACCCAGACACCCGCCTGCGCTAGCTGTTGCAACCATTTAGCCTGTTGCTGCGCACGTTCCAGCTTTGGCAGCGTTACCAGCAACAAGGTATCCGGCGGCGGTGCTGCGGCATACGTCTGCAAGATCTGCCCCCCTTCCTTCCCCGGCTTGCCCTGCGGCACCCGTAGATCCAGCACCTTTTTATCCGCAAACAACGACCGACTCTGGCTGGCCGCCAGCAACTGCGTCCAGGCAAACCCAGGCTCGGCAGTCAGCACCTCGCGCTGCGCAAAACCAGCGGCACGTGCCGCCGCCCGAATCACATCGCCTGATTCCTGCAACTGCAATGGTTCGTCGCCGCTGAGCACATACACCGGTGCCAGTCGTTTCGCCAGTGCTGCCGCTAATTGATCCGCTCGTAAACGCATATCACTTGTTTCACATCTTGTTAGTTTGTTGTACTATTTGAAAGCGTACAACAAGGAGAACCCAGAAATGCCTCAGAACCCGATAGAGACCAATAACCGCCTGTCGTTACGAATTGCCGCAGAAGACAAATCACTCTTATTACGCGCTGCGGTCTTACAACACAGCCACTTAACAGAATTTGTCATCCGTCATGCCGTCTCTATGGCACACCAGGTGATCAGACAACATGAACAGTTAGAACTAACCCACAGAGATAGCCAACAGATACTGGATTTATTAGATAACCCTCCAGCACCAAATGCCAGATTACAGGCTGCCGCATTCGGCTTACCAGACATGGCATGAAAATATCCGGCTGGCATGAAGCACCAATCAGCAAAAAATTTGACCGGGCAGCCTTCGACTGCGGGGATAATACGCTGAACCAATTTCTGCAACGCTATGCAAGGCAGAGCCATCAGCAAGGCGGAGCAAAGACCTATCTGGCGATCAGAGACCAGGATAACAAGATCTTGGGTTACTACAGTATCAGCCCGGCATCCATTGCATATCAACGTGCCCCGGAAGTGATTCAGCGCAACTTACCCAGACATGAAATACCCGCCTTTCGCCTGGGTCGTCTAGCCGTCGATGTCTCCTTTCAAGGGCAAGGACTAGGTGGACAGTTGTTACTAGCTGCCGGGCGGCGTTGTCTTCTGGTCGCAGCACAGACAGGCGGTATCGCCTTGCTAATTGATGCCAAAAATGAGCAAGTGGCTGACTGGTATGCCAGTTATGGTGCCATACCATTAACCGATGCACCCCTATCTCTGTTACTACCCTTTAAGACGATCCATGCAGCCTTGGCAGTTGCCGAACACCAGTCAGTGACTTGAATACAGACGCTTCCTGATTCAACGCGCTGCAGGCTCCAGACATTCGTGCAGATGACGCACGGCTGATTTCGGCCAACCATAGCCAGTGGATTGCATCAGGTCTTCAGCTTGTTGCAAATGTTCCGCAGCACTCAGCTCACCCATCGGTTTGGCCCAGTCGGAGCAGTGCATCTGGTCAGGCACAGTCACGGCCCAGCGGGCCGCCTCCAGGTGATAGTCTGTCAGGAACAACAACATCTCACATCGCTCCGCAACTTCAGCCACCGCGCGCAAATCGTTCGCCGCCTGGGGACACGCAGCGTCCCGCTGTTCCGGCAACAACACGGCACGATACCGGTTCGCCGCCGCACGGGCTAACAAGCTATGAGGTATCCGGTCTTCCCGGCTGGATTCACGTAAGGTCGCAACCGCCTGATCCAACCAGTGCTGCGCCTGCATCAAAGACGTTGTGATTTTCTCCCGCTGTGCCGGCGACAGGTTCAACTCAACCTGTTGTACAGGTAGCCAAACCTGCGCATCAGGCGCCAGTGGCACCTCATCCGAGTGATGCCAGCTACGACCGGGCAACACTTGCGCTAATGCCTGCTGCAAACATGCTCGCCCTTGAGTAATCTGGTATCGTTCTATGTCTAGTAAATTACGACTGATTTGTGGTACTAGCTGGAGCTCATAGTCTGCCCGCTGCTGTGCTTTCACCCAATCACCCTGTGCAAGCCAGCATGCAATATACCAATAACCCCACCCTACATCCGAGTGTGGTAAATCAAACTGATAAGCTTGTTGCAATTGCTCTGCAAACTCGAACTTGGCCTGCGCTGCCACATAATCACCCTGTGCGCTCAGAACTTTAGCTAATACAGCATGAGATAGGATACGATCAAACTGATCGGCATAGCGAACCTTGGCAGTCATATCCAGCTGAGTGCCATCCTTAGGCGGTTTTGCCAGGTCCGTCGCTTGTTCTGCAAATTCTCTGGCAGTAGCAACATCACCCAATGCGAGGTAAGAATGACTGATATTGCGGGCCACGATACTGGCATTGTGCGAATCCTGCTGTACCGTCTGTATAGCCTGATAGGAAACAACTGCTTCGCACAATCGACCCAAAGAGTGCAAGTTATGTGCTACCTCATTCAGAACAAAGCCCTTAGCAGCATTTGTCAGCTCAGCCGCTGGGGTATCCCAGGGTGACTCAAAAAAGTGCGCGAGCACTGACAAACCCAGGCTGATCTGGCCAAGTTTTTTCCGCAAACACCCTTCCTGGCGTGAGATACGCGAGTAATACACACTCCTAAAAGCCTCTTCATGCCAGCCACCGGCACACCCGTGGCGCACCGCAGCGAACAGTGGCTGCATCTCATCTACTGTTTCCGGCTGTTCATGTTCCGGCAATTTGCGGTAATAATCGTACAGAACACGATGCGCGGCACGCCAGTCGCTGGCATATGCGGTGCGAAACCGATACGCAAAATATTTGCGAATCAGCGGATGGGTGTCCAGCGGATAGCCAATCCGGTGCGAATCATGTAACGGATCGGGTCGTTGCGTATTGCTGTTCAGCAGGCCCTGTCGACGCAACCAGTGTACCGCCCGACGCAGTTGTTTCGCTGTCAATTGCTGGATCGGGCGCAATTGGCGGATATTCGCCTGGCTGAGCTGCTCAATTTCGTCGGCACCGACCGGCTGGTCAAACAAGCCCAGCAGATACAACAAGGTTAATGCCTCATCGTCGGCAAGCTTTTGTTCATACGCCTGTAGCACCAGAAAGGCCCGCTCCGCCTGTGGCTCATCCTGCGGAAAATCCCACAACGAAGTCAACTCATGACGGCAACGGATATCGCCATCCGCATGTTCTTTCAGATAGGTCGCAAGCAGGTTCAATGAGAGTGCATGGCCTTGCCATTCTGCATAGATCTGATCATGTTCCGCCTGAGTGCCACGCAGCCTAGCACCTTGAAATAAAGACCGGGCCTCCTCAACGTCCAATTGTGGCAATTTCTTCGTTACCACGGTTTTGTCGTGCTGTATTTCGACCACGGGCTGGCGTGAGGTGATCAGGATCATTCCCGGATTATGCAATGCCAATTGGCGGAGCAGTGACTGCAACCCAGCATGGCGCAATTTGCCGCCCTGTGCCTCGGGCTGTTGCATCACCTCCAGTCCATCCAATATCACCAACTGAGGTTTGGCCTGCATCAAGTTCGCCAGTTTGAGTCCTTTTTCGTGGTCAGAATATGGTATTTTTCCCGAATAACCATAATGCTGCCGTGCATCAGCAAAGAATGCCTCGGCTGAAGGCTCATACAGACTACCGGTACCCTGGTCAGCGAATGACCAGAGGTAGGTC
>JAHDCB010000173.1 GCA_020630035.1 Gammaproteobacteria bacterium | reverse complement strand
AGGGAAGTCACACAGGAGCCAGCATGACCCACTCAGCTGATGCGTATTACGTACCACATAGCAGCTACCTACCCATTATTGCCAGTGTTGCACTAACTGTCAGCGTGGTAGGCGCTGCATACTGGTTCAATGGTGCCGCCAGTGGCCCGATGACATTTTATATCGGCCTGGCCATGGTACTTGCCATGCTATTCGGCTGGTTCAATACCGTCGTAAAAGAAAACTTGTGCGGCCTGTATAACGCTCAGGTAGACCGCTCCTTCCGCCAGGGAATGATGTGGTTTATCTTTTCCGAAGTGATGTTTTTTGCCGCATTCTTTGGTGCCTTATTTTATGCCCGCGTGTTATCTGTACCCTGGTTACTCGGCGATGCATCCGGCCTAGCCACACATCTGTTTTTGTGGCAGGACTATAACGAATACTGGCCGACCAATGGCCCGGCTAATGCAGGTGGTAACTTTCAAACGATGGGAGCCTGGGGTATCCCGGCTCTGAATACCGCGCTGCTGCTGGCTTCCGGTGTTACCCTGACATTATCACACCACGCGCTGAAGGTCTCCAATCTCGCCGGTACTGTCTGGTGGCTGGTTGCCACTGTTGTACTGGGTGTCATTTTCCTGGGATTTCAGGCGTATGAATATATCCATGCCTACCAGGATTTAAACCTGACACTGGAGTCTGGCATTTATGGCTCCACCTTTTTCATGCTGACCGGCTTTCACGGCTTTCACGTCGCACTCGGCACCACTATGCTGATAGTGATCACTATCCGGGCCGCACGCAAACACTTTACACCAGATAACCACTTCGCCTTTGAAGGCGTCGCTTGGTACTGGCATTTCGTCGACGTCGTCTGGTTAGGCCTGTTTATCTTCGTCTACGTGTTATAAATACCTGATTTAAACCGTGAGTCAGAGGTACTTTTGGTACTCCTGGCTTGCGGTTGATTGATTCCGCTTCTTATCGCGGATATTTAGTAGCAGCGGGTTTGTGCGTTTAGCCCGTTTGTTATCTCAAGTACGTTAGCGCACATTATTGAGACATGTTTCATGAATATTTATGTAGGCAACCTGCCTTACGAAACTACCGAAGATGACCTGAATGAGCTGTTTTCTGCACACGGTACCGTGCAAAACGTCAATATTATTTCAGATCGCGAAACCGGTCGATCCAAGGGCTTCGGCTTCGTGATTATGGACGAAGCTGCTGAAGCACAAAATGCAATTAAGGCATTTGACGGCCATGAGATGGACGGCCGCGCGCTACGTGTTAACGAAGCACGCCCCCGCGAAGACCGTCCTCGCAACAAGCCTGCCTGGTAGATAACACAAAGCCCTGAATACGCTGTTCGGGGCTTTTTTAGCCATTATATAAATGACCCGGTCTTGTTTCTATAATACATTAAGGTTTGATCAGGCAAACTACCTCACCACACTGCACTAACTCAGTGCAGCGCAACACCTGACCCACAAGAAAAAGCGACCAACCACACGTAGGCACGAAATATGCTTACACTTATCCAGTGTGTCATTATTTCTTATTTCGAACGCCCCCGAAAACGTGATGAGCGCAGCAAAAACGAGGCAAAAAATACCATGTACATGAGCATTTTTTAACGACGTATTTGCAAGCGGAATAATTTTCAAAGGCGCCTTTTTGTCAGTGAGAACCTACCTATGCAGACTCCCCAGCGGATTACGCAGATGCGTGCCGACTTAACACAGATCGCATCACAACCCTTTTTATTGCTCAGTTGCCTGCTGCTACCCGGCACAGCCTTCGCTGAAGATGTGTTACAGGGTGCGGATACTGCCTGGATTCTGACTGCCACTGCACTCGTATTATTTATGACACTGCCCGGACTCGCCTTATTCTATGGCGGACTGGTACGCAGCAAAAATGTACTATCCGTACTGATGCAATGTTTTGCGATCGCCGGGGTCGTTTCCATACTCTGGCTGGTCGTTGGCTACAGTTTGGCATTCAGCACCGGCAATGCCTGGATTGGTGACTTCAGTAAAATGATGATGGCCGGTATCGGTCGCGATACCTTATCCGGAGGCATCCCGGAGCCCTTGTTTATGCTGTTCCAGATGACTTTTGCCATCATTACCCCGGCTCTGATCATTGGTGGCTTCGCCGAACGCATGAAATTTTCTTCTATGCTCCTGTTCAGTGCACTCTGGTTAATCTTTGTCTATGCACCAGTCACTCACTGGGTCTGGGGCGGCGGCTGGCTCGGTGCTATGGGGCTGTATGACTTTGCCGGTGGCACAGTGGTACACATCACCGCCGGTGTTGCCGCCCTCGTTGCCGCAATCGTACTAGGACCACGACGTGGTTTTCCGAACACCGCCATGCCACCACACAATATGACCATGACCGTCACTGGTGCGGGCATGCTCTGGGTCGGCTGGTTCGGCTTTAATGGTGGCAGCGCTCTTGCTGCGAACGGTGACGCCGGGATGGCAATGCTGGTGACCCATATCTCCGCTGCAACCGGCGCCATGGTGTGGATGACTATGGAATGGATTCGCTTTGGTAAGCCCAGTGCACTCGGTGCTGTTACCGGCATGGTTGCCGGGCTTGGCACCATCACCCCGGCTTCCGGTTTTGTCGGCCCGGGTGGTGCCTTAATTATCGGCCTCGCAGCCGGTTTCGTGTGCTTCTACGCAACGTTATACATCAAAAAAGTGCTGAAGATTGACGACTCGCTGGATGTTTTTCCGGTGCATGGTGTCGGCGGTATATTAGGCACGCTAATGGCTGGCGTCTTCTCAGCCACGACCCTGGGGGTCTTCAGCGGCTACGGCTTTGCTGATGGCATCAGCAGCATGGGCGGACAAGTCTGGGTGCAACTAATTGGTGTGGTGGCAACCATTGCCTTCACCGCTGTTGTCACCTGGATTATCCTGAAACTGGTTGATGCACTGCTCGGCCTGCGTGTCAGTGAGGAAGAAGAACTACAGGGGCTCGATATCGTGCTGCACGATGAACGAGGTTACGACAAACTACACTAAATAGCGTGTTGCGCGCCTGATATGCCCCGTTCCCATGTGCTACATGGGAACGGGGGTTTATGTCATCCAGCTTTTTGAGAATCAAATTTGAATCGTGGGCAGGTTGTAAACCTCGTCCACGACCAAAGGGGCGAGAGC
>JAHDCB010000172.1 GCA_020630035.1 Gammaproteobacteria bacterium | reverse complement strand
GGCGACCCTCGGAGAGCAGATCAGAATAACGCTTGCCAGAAACCTGTGGTAACAAGTCACCACATCAGTTTGAATCGCACCCGCACATAGCAGCGTACGGGCATCTCTGAAAACGTCGCGAGCGCAGCAGTTTTCAGAGGTGCCCGCAGATAGCTCGTACCCAGTCAGTGACACGTTCACGCTGCAGTATAATCCGCTGCACCCGGGTGAGTGCCATCGCAATGCTGTAGGCCCAGAAACCGAGTACCATCACCAGCAGCGTGGCCAGCATGGTTTCATCCATGCTGGTCTGCGCATTCAGCTTTATGCTGGAGCCCTGATGCAGCGTGTGCCACCACTCGACTGAAAAATAAATGATCGGGATGTTCACCACCCCGACCAACAACAACAGACTACTGGCCCGATCCGCCCGTCGGGGGTCGGGTATTGCATTACGTAGTGCCAGGTAGCCCAGATACAAAAACAACAGAATCAGTTCTGATGTAATCCGCGCATCCCATTCCCACCAGGTACCCCACATCGGCTTGCCCCAGAAGGCACCCGTCCACAACGCCACAAACGTGAACATCGCCCCGGTCGGTGCCAGTGCCCGGGTCATCATCGCGGACAAGCGGGTGTTCAGAATCAGCCCGACCAGACTCCAGCCCGCCATCACCAGATAGATCAGCATCGACATCCAGGCCGCTGGCACATGCACAAAAATGATCCGGTAGCCTTCCCCCTGCTTATAGTCAGTCGGTGCCACGAAGAAGCTCAGGTACAACCCGACTGCCAGCAACAATCCTGCTGCACACCAGAACCAGGGCGCCCAACACCTGGCTAACGGATAAAACGCCGCCGGAGCGGCATAAGCGGACCAACGCATCAGAAACGGCTCGCCTTGTGCCAGCCGGGAATGGTATATTCCGGGCCGGAATCAAATGTTCTCTTACTGAAATATGGAGGTAAGCTATGAAAAAACATCACGGATTCACACTGGTTGAATTGATGATCGTGGTTGCCATCATCGCCATCCTGGCCGGCATCGCGATTCCTGCCTACGACAACTATACCCGCGAAGCACGCATGTCGCAGGTGAATGAACACTTCAGCAATGCGGTACGGGTGATTCGTTCTGAAATGGCGAAGCGCATGACCATCGCGGCCCGGGGCGGTACTCAGAACCCGGCGACCTTAGATGACACGACCATTCTTGCGATCGTTAACCCGGACAGCCAACTTGCCCCAGGTGGTACAGCCGCCTTCGCCACCACAGCCAGCGATACCGATGGCGTGATCGGCGTGGATGTCACCTCGTCCACCGAAGGCGCCATCGTGGTTGATGTGATTCTACCCAGCTACCTGGATATCACCGGCAAGACCACCACCATCAACCAGGCTAATCTGTAACACATCTTACAGCATATCGGCACAAGTCCGGCTGGCTTGTGCCGTTTGCGATGTTCATAATCTGCGGTGCAGCAGCCAGAGAAACACTGGCACTCCCAGCACCGCAGTCAACACACCAACCGGCAACTGCATCGGGCTGATCACGGTGCGTGCCAGCGTATCTGCCAGCACCAGCAGACTCCCGCCCAGCAACACCGCAATTGGCAACAAGATGCGGTGATCCCGCCCCCCGGCCAGCCGCACCATATGCGGCACGATCAGGCCGATAAATCCAATCGCCCCGGCAATACTAACCGCTGCTGCTGTCAGCAGGGATGCCAGAAAATAGAGCTGACGCTGTAGCCGCTGCGGATTCACGCCAAGCAGGGCCGCTTGTTGCAGGCCATACACTGCCAAGTTCAGTTGTGGCGCCAGCCACAAGGCTGCCAGCAGGCCAGCACCCAGCATGGTCAACGCTATTGTCGGTGATAACGCGTCGCTCAGGTCACCCATCAGCCAGAACAACATACCGGGCAGCCGCATCGGCGGCCCGAGACTCAGGGTCAGGCTGATCAGTGCGGACCAACCGGCTGCGACCACGATGCCAGTCAGTAATAATCGATCCGTGGTGTGTGCATAGGCACCCTGCCCCAACGCAAATACCAACAATATGCTGAGCAAGGCACCTCCGAATGCGAGCGGGGTCAGCCACAGGCCGGACAAACTAAGCAGCATACCGAGCATCACCGCACTGGCTGCTCCGCCCGATACCCCGAGTACATACGGGTCGGCCAGCGGATTACGCAATAACACCTGCATCAACGCACCTGCCAGGGCGAGTACGCCTCCCACCGCGAAGGCCGACAAGGTACGTGGTAGTCGCAGTCCGTCGATAATCCGATCAGACAGACTACCGTCGTTAAATAGCACATACCACCAGACTTCAGTCGGTGTGATTTCAGCACTGCCCACTAATAAAGACACGGTCAGGCTGATCAGTGCCAGTCCCAGGCTGCTACCCCACAGGATTCGATGGTTTTTCAAGCGGCGATCACTGCCTGACGCCAGTCCCGGATCGGCCAGCCTTGTGCGGTCGCATGTGCCTGTAAGGTGTCGTCCGGGCTAACTGTGATCGGATGATCCACCGTTTTTAACAACGGCAAATCATTATGCGAATCACTATAAAAAAAGCTGCCGCTCAGCGACAGCCGATGTGTTTCCAGCCAGGTGTTCAGTCTGATGACTTTGCCGGTATGAAAGCTGGGGATCCCACTGACACGTCCGGTAAACTGGTCTCCATCACGTTCCGGCTCGGTTCCGATCAGGTGCACGATACCAAAACAGTCGGCAATCGGTCGGGTCACAAAGCTGTTGGTAGCCGTGATGATCAACAAGACGTCCCCGGCCCGGTGATGCTGCAACACCACGTCCAGTGCCTGTGGGCGAATCAGGGGTCTGATCTTTTCTGCCACAAAATCGGCGCGCCAGCGAATCAGGTCACCTGGGGTATTCTGCGCCAGCGGACTTAATGCAAAACGTTGGAAGGCTGCAATATCCAGTGTGCCCGCTTTGTAGTCGGCAAAAAACTGTGCATTCTTTGCCGCATATTCGTTCGCATCTACCACGCCCAGTTCCACCAGATACTGGCCCCACAAAAAATCCGAGTCACCTTCAATTAAGGTGCTGTCTAAATCAAAAATTGCCAGTGCCATCCGTGTCCTCTGCCTGATAAGGTACTTGTTCTGCAACCAGCACCGCAGGCTCCAGATGTGCCAACTGCTCAGACAGAGGTGCAATCTGACGCTGAAAATCTGCCAGTTGTTGTGTCTTCAGGCGTAATG
>JAHDCB010000005.1 GCA_020630035.1 Gammaproteobacteria bacterium | reverse complement strand
GCGACCCTCGGAGAAGCCCCTGACGGGTAACGCCGAAACGAATTTTATGTGCCCCGGCTATTACGCCACATCAGTTTGAATCGCCCCCTTTCCAATGCCAGACGTAACCTGATTTTCCAATGCACTCATCTATATTACGCCGACTGAATCTATTATGGCTGCTGCTCGTCGGCACAGCCCAGGCAGCCCCGGTGCAGATCAGCGTCAGTCTGCCACCTCTGCAAACCATTGTCGAGCAACTCGGTGGCACCCGGGTACAGGTGCAGACGCTCATCCGACCAGGCGCCGATCCACATCATTTTCAGCCAACCCCGCGCGAGATCAGTCGGCTGGCTGACAGCGATCTGTATATCGCCGCCGGGATGCCGTTTGAACACATCTGGCTACCCCGTCTGCGAGCCACCCACCCGAATCTGACGATCATCCCACCGCCGGTGGAAACAGATCACCATGCCCATGATCATAGGCATGAACATAGTGATGAGCACCCGGATCCACATTTCTGGACTGACCCGAATCAGATGCGGCTGTTTGCGCAACATATCAGTAAACACCTGGCCCGGCACGACCCGGAACAGGCAGCCTTGTACCAGCAACGTTATGCTGTTCTGACCGCCGAACTGAAGGCCCTGGATCGAATCATCCGTGACACACTGCAACCATTACGCCAGCGTCAGTTTCTGGTCTGGCACCCGGCCTGGGGACACTTTGCCGCAGCCTATGATCTGACCCAGGTTGCGCTGGAGGATGCCGGCAAACAACCTGGTGCCAGATCTATGGCGCAGCTACGTCAGCAGGCCCGGAACATCCGGGTGATTCTGATACAACCACAGATCCAGCCCCGACTGGTCCGTCAGATGGCAGACGATCTGGCGATTCAGTTAATTCCGGCAGATCCACTGGCCGCAGATTATGCCCCCAATCTGTTACAGCTCGCACAAAACCTGGCGCAGGCACTGGCACCGTGAATCCGGTGATTGCGCTGCACCAGGTAGATTTTGCCTATAACACGCTGCCAGTATTAAAAAATATCAACCTGCAAGTCGCACCTGGTGAGTTCCTCGGCATCGTCGGCCCGAACGGCGGCGGCAAGAGTACCTTATTAAAGCTGATTCTGGGCCTGCTGACGCCGGATGCCGGGCAAGTAACGGTAGCAGGCGACCATGCTCGCAATCAGTGTCATCGCCTGGGGTATGTACCGCAATATCCCGGATTTGAGCGCGACTTTCCGATCAGTGTGCGTGAAGTCGTGAACCTCGGGCGGCTGGGGCGCCAGGCCACTTCAACCTGGTGGCAGGCATTACGTCCGCAGCATATCACACCGGCTGATCGTACCGCTGTCAACCGGGTCCTGGGCGAAGTCGAGGCCGCCGACCTGGCGGAACGCCAGATCGGCAGCTTGTCCGGCGGACAACTACAACGAGTCTTACTCGCCCGTGCGCTTGCCAGCGAACCTGCCGCCCTGTTGCTGGACGAACCAACCGCGAATATTGACCAACGACTGGAAGGCGATATCTTTGACTTATTACGGCAACTCAACCAACGCATGACGATCCTGGTTGTATCACATGATGTCGGCTTTATCTCATCCTATGTCACACGGGTCGCCTGTATCAACCAAACACTGGTCTGCCACCAGACAGATGCGATTGACGGACAAATCATTCAAAACCTGTACGGCGAACAAGTCCGCATGGTTGCACATCATCACTTATAATAGCCGACCCGTTTTTACATAAGGAGAATATAACTATGTCACGTTACTCATTTATCCCGCTGGGCATGCTGATGACCAGTATGTGGGGCTGCGCTGCTATTGATACAGCATCAGAGGATACAGCCGCTGCAGAAGAACACAACGGTTGTTATCAGGTCGGTCCGCAAACCCCGCGTGATATTGACAGCCTGGTCGGCACCAACCCGGTATTGTTTTCCGAAGCACCGGACTATGACCAGCTCAATCTGTGTAACATCCATTTTCATGCCAATGCAGAACATCGCGCCAAGGCATTCTCGATACGGGCTGACTCTGAACCCGGCATCGGTGGCTATCAGTGCGGCATGGGAGAAAACCTGACCGCCAGCGAGTTACAGCCTGTCAGCCAACCTGTCTGCGAAGGCGTTGCAGCCGGTGACACCATAGAAGTCCACTGGGTGCACACATCTTGTGATGTCGCTCCCGGACCAACCTTAGGTTCCTGCTTGTCTGATAATTGTGGCAACCCGAATCTGCGGGTGGAAACTCAGGTGTTTGTCTTGGTGAATGACCCGACAGCCACTAACTTTGCTGACCTGGATTATTCTGGTGGCCGTATCAATGGCTATCACCAGGCCAGGGCAATTCCACAAAATACCGGAACACCGGTTGAGTTCCTGGGATCCACTACCGGCCCCAGCTACGACAACCAGAATACCTGCTCACCTTACCAGGTTACCTGGAGCGTCCGCCCGGCTTGTGCCAAGCTGGATATCAACAGCCTGCATGCCTGGTGCGCAGACAATGTGTTTGATGAAGATCACGCCCATGGCAGCCGTCTGCTGGTAGAAGACCCTGCACTGCTATCCGAGATCAAATAAACCTCTCATGCGGATATTGTTCCGGGTCTTGCTGATCGGATGCTGGTGCCAGACGGCCTTCAGTATCGATCTGCCAGACCTGGGGCATAGTGCCCGCAACAGTCTCACGCCACAACACGAACAACGTTTGGCGCAGGCCCTGATGCAACAACTGCATCAGCAACGACTCCTGATTGAAGACCCGCTGCTGACTGACTATATCCAGCGCCTGGGCGAACGTTTAGCCCCACCCGGTCACACATTCCGTTTTTTTCTGATAGACCGACCTGACATCAATGCCTTTGCCGGGCCAGGTGGTCACATCGGCATCCACACCGGTCTGTTTCTTACCAGCCAGACCGAAAGTGAACTCGCCTCTGTACTGGCGCACGAAATCGCCCACGTCACCCAACAACATCTGTTACAGGCCTGGGAAAAAACCCAGCACCTGACCCTCCCCCAAGCGGCCCTCACCCTGGCCACTCTCATCGTCGGTGCAACCACCAGCCATGATGCCGGTCTGGCACTCGCTGCCAGCAGCCAAGCTGCGCTACAACAACACCGAATCAACTTCACCCGGCGTCATGAACATGAAGCAGATCGCATCGGCATTAAATTATTAGCCGAAGCTGACTTCGATCCGCACGCTATGGCCGCTTTTTTTACCCGAGTGAGCCAGGCCAACCAACTGAACCATACCCAGCTACCCGCACTACTCAGCACCCATCCACTCAACAGCCAGCGTACTGCCGAAGCCCAGGAGCGAGCAGCCGACTATCCTTACACCCAACAACAACCAGATGAACTCAGCTACCATCTGGCTCGCGCCCGCCTGGAGCAGCAACAAAGACCCGGCAGTCTGACCCTGGCGCAACGTCAGGCCAACCTGCAACAAGGCCGCTATCGCAACCGCCTGGCAGCAGAATATGCCCTGGTACTGGCACTACAGGATGCCCAGCGCTGGACAGAAGCTGCTCCATACCTGAACCACCTGCTGACACAAAAACCAGATGTGCCTGAATTTATCCTGGCACAAGCACACTCTGAAGCCCGGCAACAACCCGCGCAGGCCTTGCGCCGTCTGCGCCACGCCCTGATACGTGCACCCGACAATGTGGCACTGGCAAGCGCCTATGCCGAACTGGCAATGGCACAAGGACGATACCAGGCCGCACTGACTCAACTACAAACCACCCAAACCCGCCGCCCGGAAGCATCACAACTGTATCAGCTCGGTGCCAGAGCCGCCGCACAATTACAACAACGGGGACAGACTCACCACCACCTGGCGGAATATCATGCCTCACAGGGCAATCTCACCACTGCTATCCAGCACCTGCAACGCGCCCTCAGCCAGTCAGATCTCACCACAGCAGAGCGCATCCGCATCCAGGCCAGACTGGAGACACTGCAAATAACAGTAGATCAGAACACCCCCTAGATGACCACCCATAATCAACTCATATTACAGAGTTTAATCAACAGGCTGGCAGACGGGCAAACACACACCAAACGAGCTTTGGCACAACACACCGGATTAACACCGGCTGATATACCAGCAGCACTCACCCAACTGACACAACAACTCGGTCTCAGGATCAGCCATACCAGCACAGGTTATCATCTGGCACACCCGCTATATCTGCTGAATAAAAACCAGATCCTGGCCAATATTCCATCACCACAACGTGATCTGATAAACAACTTCACCCTACTACAACACACTGACTCAACCAATCGCCTGGCACGACAAAGCCCACCGCCACCAGAACAAGCTGCGGTCTGGCTGACTGAATATCAAACGGCTGGACGAGGACGACGAGGTCGTCACTGGGTTGGTAGCTTCGCCAAACAACTGCTGTTATCCCTGAACTACACCTTTAAGCTCCCGCTGCACCAAATCAACGGCCTGAGCATCGCTACAGGCGCCATCCTGGCGGAATATCTATCTCAGCAAGGCATCGTCGGGCTCCATCTGAAATGGCCAAACGACCTCCATTGGCACGGACAAAAAATCGCCGGGATCCTGCTGGAGGCACAAGGCATTACCGCCAAAGAAACCTGCGTTGTGATCGGAACCGGGCTCAATGTCCACACAGATACCACGCTGCAAGGCCAGATCGACCAACCCTGCACCAGTCTGGAAACATTGGGCATCACACCAGATCGTAACCACCTGGCCGGCCAGCTCATCCAGGCATTACTCACCTTATGCACGGCCTATCCACACACCGGATTACCCCCCTACCTCAAACTATGGCAACGCTATGATGCCTGGTACGGCCAGAACGTTCTATTCCACGGACCACAAGAAACGATACCGGGACGCTATGTCGGGCTGGATAACGCTGGCCACTTACTGCTGGAACAAAACGGGAAGCAACATACCTGTCATACCGGCACACTACGTTTAGCATCAAATCGCATAGGGTCAGCAACACCCTACACCTCGGGGACGTTCTCAATGAATTGAGAACACCCCCTACACCACTCAGGCACTTTTTTAGTGACAAAACACCGTACCGCCACCCCACAGTCAGACCCCCATTACACCCGCGAAGCAAAAAAATACCCTAACCCGATCCCCAGCCGCGAATTTATTCTGAGTATTCTGCAAGATCAGCACAGCCCACTGTCATTACGTGAGCTGATCACACTGCTACCAGTAACGCCTGACCGGGAAACCGCCCTGGAACACCGCGTTAAGGCTATGGTGCGCGACGGACAACTATTACGCAATCGGCGCGGCGGTCTGTGTGTCGTCAACCAGAAAGACCTGATGACTGGCAGAATCATCGGGCATCCGGATGGATTCGGCTTTTTTCAACCGGACGAAGCCGGAGAGGATCTGTTTCTGAGTCCACGCGAAATGCACAAGGTTTGGCATGGCGACCGGGTCGTGGCACAAATCTCCGGGGTAGACCGCCGCGGACGCTACGAAGGTGCCATTATCGAGGTGCTGGAACGTGCCGTGCACCAACTGGTTGGCCGGTTACGCACCGAACGCGGTATCACCACCCTATACCCGGACAACAAACGGGTCTCCCATACCGTTCTAATACCACCAGACCAGCTCGGCGCGGCACACGATGGTCAGATTGTCGTCGCCGACATACTGGAGCACCCGACACGCCGCAGTCAGCCACTGGGTAGGGTCAGTGCTATTTTAGGCAATGCCGGTACCCCGGGCATGCAGACCGCCATTGCAATCCGATCCCACCAACTGCCAACAGACTGGCCAGATGCGGTCACACAGGAAACTGCCGGGCTTGCGGCTGAAGTACCTGACTCCGCCAAGACAGGACGCACTGACCTGCGCTCGTTACCATTCGTCACGATCGACGGTGCCGATGCCAGAGATTTCGATGATGCGGTGTATTGCCGTGCCACCTCCAAGGGCTGGCAGCTACTGGTTGCCATCGCCGATGTATCGACATATGTCACACCCGGCAGCGCACTAGACCGTGAGGCATACGAACGCAGCACCTCGGTCTATTTCCCGGATCAGGTACTGCCGATGCTGCCCGAAATCCTCAGCAATGGCTTATGCTCACTGAATCCGCAGGTTGATCGACTCTGCCTAGTCGCAGAGCTGTACATCAACCACCAGGGAGAGCTGTATCGTTCTCACTTCTTTGAAGCCGTGATTCACTCGCACGCGCGCCTGACCTACACTCAGGCGCAACAACTCCTGCTGGGAGAAGCACCTGAGTTATGTCACCGCTACGCCGACCTGCTTCCATCCCTGCAAACGCTGTATGCCTTGTACCAAGTCTTGCAGAACGCCAGCCAGGCACGCGGCGCGATCGCATTTGAAACCACCGAAACCTGCTTTCAGTTCGACCCAGACGGACGCATTGCTGCCGTCGTACCACTGGTACGACATGATACCCACCGGATTATTGAACAATGTATGCTGATGGCCAATGTCGCTGCGGCACGTTTTTTACTCAGGCACAAACAACCTGCCCTGTACCGGGTGCACACACGACCAGGAGCGGCTAAGGTACAGGAGCTGAGTCGCATTCTGCGCGAATCCGGGCTACACCTGACAGGTGGCACAGAACCTGACCCGCAAGACTACGCCAACCTGTTGGCACAAGCCCAGGGGCGAACTGATTATGCGATGATTCAGGTACTGCTGCTGCGCTCCATGCAACAAGCTGTATATAGCCACAATAACACCGGCCATTTCGGCCTGGCATTTCCGGCCTATACTCATTTCACCTCACCGATTCGGCGCTATCCTGATCTGCTGGTACACCGTGCAATCAAACACTGTATCGCGCGCCAGGCAGGCCAGGCTACCACAGAGGCGGACACGCAGCAGGCTGTCGCTATGGCTGGAGAACATTGCTCCGCCCGTGAACGACGTGCAGATGAAGCCAGTCGCGACGCCACCAATGCCCTGAAATGCGAATTCATGCAGGACAAAATCGGCACACACTACAGCGGCGTTATCACCGGTGTGCACAACTTCGGCGTGTTTGTCGAGCTGGATGGCCTGACCATCAGCGGACTGGTACACATTACCGCACTGGAAAAAGATTATTACCATTACGACCCGGCCCGCAACCGGCTCAGCGGCGAACGCAGTGGCAAACATTATCACCTGGGCGATCCGATCCAGGTACAACTGGTGGCTGTTGATCCGCTAGAGCGCCGCATTGACTTCGCGGTCAGTCAGACCCGGCCCAAGGCCGCGCAACGCGCTAAGAAACGCACCAGGCGAGCAGCACGCCATGCATGATCAGCCAACCAACGGCTGCTGGATTGGCGGCACCCATGCGGTACGCAGTGCACTACAACACCGCCGGGCACAACGCCTGGCCGTGATCACATCACGCCATAACAAACACGACCTGGTCCCGCTGGCACAACAACAGGGTATCCCGGTAGAACACACAGACACCCGCACGCTGGTACAGCGACTAGGTACCATCAACCATCAAGGGATTGCCGCCCAGGTGACACTCCCTCCGGTCGGCAACGAAACCACACTGGATGAACGGCTCAACCAGCTTAGCCATCCACCACTGCTCCTGATACTGGATCGTATTACCGACCCACACAATCTGGGGGCCTGCCTGCGAGTCGCCGATGCGGTCGGTGCAGACGCTGTGATCGCCCCGAATAAACACAGTGTCGGACGCACACCCGCCGTCTGCAAGGTCGCCAGTGGTGCCGCCGCCAGCGTATGCTTCATCCAGGTCACTAACCTGGCACGCACCCTGCGGCGACTACAACATCAGCACCGACTGATGATCGCAGGCCTGGCGGAAGAAGGCAGTACAAGCCTGTATCAGGCCGACCTGACCGGCCCACTGGCCCTGGTACTCGGCAGCGAAGACCAGGGGCTACGCCACCTGACCCGAACCTGTTGCGACCAGCTACTGCGACTACCCATGCAGGGGCAGGTCGAAAGTCTGAATGTCGCCGTAGCCGCCGGAGCCTGCCTGTATGAAGCCCTGCGT
Organism: Gammaproteobacteria bacterium; assembly: GCA_020630035.1. Lineage (GTDB taxonomy): Bacteria > Pseudomonadota > Gammaproteobacteria > Chromatiales > Chromatiaceae > JAHDBG01. Next base: position 11,970 of record JAHDCB010000005.1, on the reverse strand, counting down.
CAACGCCACAAATGAGGGAGGCATTAACCTGAATCCCAGGGGGTGCGATTCAAATTGATGTGGCGTAATAGCTGGGGCACATAAAATTCGTTTCGGCGTTACCCATCAGGGGCGACCCTCGGAGAGCAGATCAGAATAACGCTTGCCAGAAACCTGTGGTAACAAACCACCACATCAGTTTGAATCGCACCCAATCCCAGGCGAGCTCTCGCTTTTCTGTTCACAATATGCTATAAAATTTTGTCGCCCTCAGGGCGCTGCTGAAAACCTGATGAGTGCAGCGAAGATACAGCACAACTCTCAGCAACGTCCTTATCTTATCGGAACAGGAACCCTCATGCAGATTGTGCTACTCGGCCCACCAGGCACCAGTACCCTGGAGCTGGGCAGAAAAGCCGCCAGCGTCCACCAGCTGGCGCTCATCAACCCAAACGACATTCTGGACCAGATCGCTGCGGAAAATACTGAGTTGGGAAATATCACCAAAGAAGCACGTGAACATGGACGTAACTCAGATGAACTGACGTTCGCTGCCCTCCGTCATCAGTGGCCAACATTCACCAACCCCAACGGTTATCTGTTACACGGCCTGCCGCAGAACGTACATCAGATAGAACTTCTGCATACGTTGCTCGCCGAAGAAGACCGGGCCGTGGATCTGGTCTTTAACCTGAAGGTCGACAACGATATCCTGGTTGAACAACAAGTCGGATACACCCAATGTCTCCAGTGCGGGGCAGAATACAACCTGTATACAAGCCCACCACTGGTGGATCGCGTCTGCGATAATTGCGGCGGGCGTCTCAAACAACGCCCGGCAGACTACGAAGAAACCATGAGTAATCGCCTGCGTTTATACGATATACAAATGGCACCGGTACTCGCACACTACAAATCACAAAACATCCTGATACATATCCCGGATCAGGGCGATCAGATCGCCACGCTCTGGGAAATCATGCAGCAACATATCACGTCGGCATAATCACTGCAGCGCCAGAATTCGTACCGTGCCTGAGATAACACCACACCATATGCTGGACCTGGCGCAACAGGTCATCCGGATTGAAGCCAACGCCGTCAGCCAACTCGAAGACCAACTCGATACACAATTTATCGCTGCCTGCGATGCGATATTAGCCTGCAACGGGCGTGTCGTCGTCACCGGCATGGGCAAATCTGGGCATATCGGTAATAAAATTGCGGCAACCCTGGCAAGTACCGGAACACCCGCCTTCTTTGTCCATCCAGCTGAAGCCAGCCACGGTGACCTGGGCATGATTACCGCACAGGACGTCGTCCTGGCCCTCTCCCACTCTGGTGAAACATCTGAGCTGCTCACCATCCTGCCGCTGATCAAACGACTCGGCATCCCGCTGATCAGTCTGACCGGCCATCCACACTCCACCCTGGCACAACAAGCCAACATCTCACTGATCCTCACCGTCACCCAGGAGGCCTGCCCGCTGGATTTAGCCCCCACTGCCAGCACCACTGCCGCCTTGGTGATGGGCGATGCGCTGGCGGTCGTACTGTTACAGGCACGCGGCTTCACCCCGGAAGATTTCGCCCGATCTCATCCAGGTGGCAGCCTCGGACGACGTTTATTATTACGGGTCGGCGACATCATGCACACGGGAGAGCGCATTCCACGTGTCAGTGCAGACGCCAGTGTCCCGGCAGCACTGATTGAAATGAGTGCCAAGGGCCTCGGCATGACCGCCGTGATCGAAAAAAAAGACCAGGTACTTGGGGTGTTTACTGATGGTGACCTGCGCCGTTGCCTGGAACGTCGCCAGGACTTGTATCAGAGCCAGATCACAACCTTCATGACCCGCCCGGGTATCCACATCCATCCGGATCAATTGGCTGCCGCAGCCTTAAAGCTGATGCAGGATCACCAGGTCAATGCCCTGCTGGTGGTTGATAACACGCACCTGGTCGGTGCTGTACATATGCACGACCTACTCGCCGCCGGCGTGGTATAGAGCCCATAGTGACAACTTTAGTGGTGGCGTTACCCGGCAGGCTCTCCGAGGTACGCCATAAACCCATCCGTGGGGGCTCGGCTGCGGCCATCCATGGCCGCAGACGCCCTCGGAGAGCCATACCGGGTAACACCTTGAGCAAGGTGGTACAACCACTATCCATGGCTACTTTCAGGGTGGTATCGGACCATGCTGTGCGCAATCACAGCATCCACAGCTCAGGGCCAGGCAGATAGCGCTGATACTGAAGTTTGGAAAGTGCGTAACTTCAGTTTTTAACTCAACAAGCGTTGTATATCCAGATACAACACCAGCACCATTACGCCACCTAATATCGCCATACCTGCTCTCTGCCCATACAACAGCCAGGCATCCGGCACCGGTCGACCCAATACTGCTTCCAGCGCCAGATACACCAGGTGACCACCATCCAGCACCGGGATCGGCAACAGGTTCAGTACCCCCAGGCTGAGACTGATCATCGCCAGGAATTTCAGAAATGCGGTAACACCCTGTTGCGCCGTCTGTCCAGCCGCATCGGCAATGCTTAATGGCCCACTCAGATGCTGCACCGACGCCGCACCAGTGAGGATGCGCCAGATCATCTGCCCGGTGAGCAACGCCATATCAACTGTCTGTGTCAACCCGGCGCTCAAGGCCTGCCACGGTGACAATTGATAGGTCACCCGATACGCCGCCAGTACCTCGTCACTCAGCGACTGTGGCAGTACACCAATCCGCCCGATTACCTGATCCCCGGACTGATAGGCCTCAGGTTGCAATATCAAAGGTTCAGTCAGGTCAGCGCGCGCCACTACCAGGCGAATCACCTGTTCCGGGCGTGCCTGAACATAAGCCACCCAGTCCAGCCAGTTGTTGATCATCACACCATCCGCCGACACGATCCGGTCACCCACCTGCATACCAGCCTGATCCGCTGCCTTGCCTGTCAGCACCTGACCAACGACGGGTGGTATCACCGGCTGCTGCGGCTGCAGACCCAGTTCATCCAGCAAATCTGACCGCACCGCAATATCTTCCAGCGGCGGCCACAGGCGCCACACCGGCTGACCGTCCCCGGCGCGTACCTGCATCATCACATCTTCCCCCTGCGCACTCGCCAGCGCTAATGCCTGTAATACCTGACGCCAGGTGCGGGTAGGCGTGTCATTCACCATCAGAATCTGGTCATCCACCTGCATTCCAGCCTGCGCTGCCGGACTATCCGGCGCGACCTGGCCTACCCGGGGAATCAGCCCGGTTTCCCCCCACAACCCCGCCAGAGCCAGTGCAACCACTGCAAACACCAGATTGACCAGTGGCCCGGCACTCACTACCGCTGCGCGCTTAGCAATCGACTGGCGATTAAATGCCCGATGGCGTTCATGCTCCGGCACCGGGCCTTCCCGCTCATCCAGCATAGCCACATAGCCACCTAGCGGAATCGCCGCAATCACATACTCCGTGTCATCCTGCTGCCCGCGCCAGCACCACAAAGGCTTGCCAAAGCCAATCGAAAAACGCAGTACCTTAATCCCACAGCGACGTGCCACCCAGAAATGGCCCCATTCATGGATACCCACTAAAATCACAATGGCGACCACAAAGGCCAGTATATTCAACAACACGAGTCTGGTTTTCTCCCAACTAACCTGATCAGGTAGACGAAAAGACTTGCAACAACACAGGCACTTGCCTAGAATCGCCTGCCCTCAAATCATCTGCAAACAGCAGATGATTTCTCCTTGCTTCACTGCCAGGCACAGTGCCCTGATGGATCGCAGGAAGCTATCAACCCACGAGGAGTGACGATGCGTCATTACGAAATTGTATTCCTGGTACACCAGGATCACAGTAGCAATGTACCCGAATTACTGGAACGCTACCGGGCTATTATCACAGATGACGGCGGTAGCATCCATCGCCTGGAAGACTGGGGACGTCGCCAGTTGGCCTATCCGATTGAAAAGATGCAGAAGGCACATTATGTGCTGATGAACATTGAGTGTAACGCAGACACGCTGGCCGAACTGGAAAAAAACTTCCGTTTTAACGACGCTGTCCTGCGTCGCCTAGTCGTACGCCGCAAAACAGCGATCACCGCCGCCTCACCCCTGGCACAAACAGAAGAACAGGCTGAAGCTGCACCCGAAGCCGCTGTCGACTGAACACACCCCAATCTAAAGGAATTCTTCATGCCTTATTACAACCAGCGCCGTCGCAGATATTGCCGGTTTACTGCTGAAGGCATTCAGCACATCGACTACAAAGACCTGGATTTATTGCAACAAAACGTTACTGAGACCGGCAAAATTGTACCCAGCCGGATCACCGGTACCAGTGCCCGTTTTCAGCGTCAGTTGGCAACCGCAGTGAAACGTGCGCGCTTTTTAGCACTGCTGCCTTACTCCGACAACCACCAATAGCCAGAATCTGTGTTCAGTCCGCATAGGCGCCGCCTGCTATGAAGTCCCTGCTGAACTGGATTATGCAGGGCCGCCTGCAAGCAATACTGGCAACGCTGATCTCAATCTGCTCTGCGCTGGTGTTCTCGCCGATGCTGATTGCCAGCGCAGCGATCATTGCGCTCGCCACGCTACGCAACGGCATGCGTGAAGGTCTATGGGTACTGCTCGCCAGCCTGCTCAGTCTGGCATTGTTCAGCAGCCTGTTGGCCGTATCGCCCTGGGCACTGTTGCTGCCCGCTGGCTGGTTATGGCTGTCTGCCTGGAGCTCAGGCTGGTTATTACGCCGTGGCCGTAGCCTGGCCGGCACCCTGGAGCCGGCAATGATCGGTGCCTGGCTGCTGGTTGGTCTGCAATTTCTGCTCCTGGATGCGCCAACTGAATTCTGGCGCGGACTGATCGCTAACTTGTTGCAGACCCAACTGGATGCACTGTTACTGGACCAGGCGCAACAGCAGCTCTTAATCAGTACCTTGGCAACCTGGATGCCAGGCGCAATTGCGGCCAGTTGGTTTATGCTCAGCAGCAGTGCTCTGTTACTGGCCTTATGGGCAGAAGCTACCCTGCGTGAAACACATGACTTCGCCAGTGCTTTTCAGTCCCTGCGCTTTTCGCGCAGTTGGCTGATTATTGCACCCCTGTTGCTGATCCCGGCCTTACTCAGTGAAGAAGCTGGAGCGGGCATAACCAGCCAGTTGTACCTGGTGATGGTGACCTTATTTGTGCTGCAGGCACTGAGCTTAGTCCATCACCTGGCCCGGCATTTTCAGATTAAGCGGTTCTGGCTGACCGGCACCTATGTATTGCTGATACTGGGTATGCCATTCAGCCTGAATATTGCTTCACTAGCCGGCTATCTCGACGGCTGGTGGGATTTTCGTGCCCGACTGCAACACAAACCACCATCACAATAGATAGCGCTATCTCAAGGTTTTACTCATGAATGTGATTTTATTAGATAAGGTTCCGAATCTCGGTGCACTGGGCGAATTGGTCTCAGTCAAGCCGGGTTATGCCCGTAACTTTCTGATCCCGCAAGGCAAGGCGGTATTTGCCAGCAAACAGAATGTGGCAGAATTTGAACAAAAGCGCGCCGAATGGGAACGCCAAGCACTAGCCAAACAACAGGCCGCCGAGGCACGCAAATCACACCTGGATGCGTTGCCCAATGGGATTACGATTGCTCACAAGGTCGGTGAAGAAGGCAAGCTGTTCGGCTCCGTCGGCATCAGAGACATCATCGCAACCTGCGCCCAGATTGGCATTACCCTGGAACGCAATGAAGTCCGGCTGACAGAAGGTCCGTTCCGCCAGATCGGCGACTATACGGTCACCATCCACCTGCATACAGATGTCGAAACTACCCTACCTGTACATGTGGTTGCCGCATAACCCGTAGCTGGGTGCCGGACATGATCGGCATCTTCGGCGGCACCTTTGATCCACCACATCTGGGACACCTGACACTGGCTGAGTCGGTCCACCGCACCCTCAGACTCAGCCAGATCCGCTGGATACCCCTGCATCAGGCTGTTCACAAGACACAACCCCAGGCCAGTGCCTTACAACGACTAGCCCTGGTGCAAGCCGCCATCACCAGCCAACCGGCGTTTTGTGTCGATACCTGTGAAATTGAGCGCGGTGGCCCATCGTACATGGTAGACACCCTGTCTGCATTACAACAACGTTTACCCGGCCATACCCTGTGTCTCATAATCGGGTCAGACACCTTTTCCCAACTGCATCACTGGAAACAACCCAGACAACTGTTGCAACTTGCCCATCTGATCGTCGTCCAGCGGGCCAACCAACCACTAACCCCACCTGACAGCCTCACCCTGAACTACACCGATCAACCCACAGCCTTACACCAGTGCTCGTCCGGATTAGTGTATCAACATACCCTCACACCCCCTGCTATATCCTCCACGACCATCCGCCGTGCCCTGGCTCGAAATGATCAGGCTATCGCACACCAGCTACCGGACGCTGTGCACACACTGATCCGGCAACACGGCCTGTATCGGCAGGCAACATCACCCGGCAACACAACCATTACATGATGAAACGACTGTGTCTATGGCTGATCCGCGCCTATCAATTGTGTATCAGTCCGGTTCTTGGCAACCGTTGCCGCTACCTGCCAACCTGTTCTGCCTACATGCAGGAAGCGATCACACATTGGGGAGTAAGACGCGGGATCTGGCTCGGTCTGAAACGCCTGGGACGCTGCCACCCCTGGCACGAAAGCGGCTACGACCCGGTACCCAAACCCAAAAAGCCCTGACACAATGCTGTGTCAGGGCTTTTTGGTAGCGCATCGCAATCAGGCTGGCAGTTTACTGCCAGCCACAGCAACGGACTCAGGCAGATTCTGCTACTGCAGGCTGCTTGCCCTGCAGATCCAGAATCAACCGGTTCAGACGGTGCACAAAGGTCGCCGGGTCTTGCAACTGACCACCTTCCGCCAGTAAGGCCTGATCAAATACCAGCTTCGCCAGATCAACAAACTGATCTTCGTCCGCTTCCTGGTCCATCTGACTGATCAGTGGATGTTCCAGATTGACCTCCATAATCGGCGTCGGCGCAGGTCCACCGGCACCTTGTCCCATCTGTTGCAGCATCCGCGCCATATTCTGGCTCATGTCATACTGCTCCACCACCAGACACGCCGGAGAATCTGTCAAGCGCGTGGAAACACGCACTGATTTGACCTCATCACCCAGTGCAGTCTTAACCCGCTCCAGGAAGTGCTTGTGCTCTTCAGAGGCCTTTTCTGCCTTTTCCTGATCTTCCTTATCCGCCAGATCGCCCAGATCTAATTCACCCTTCGCGACCGACTGCAATTGCTTGTCTTTATACTCCATGAAGTGCGAGACCAGCCATTCATCTACCCGGTCAACCAGCAACAACACCTCAATGCCTTTCTTCTTGAACACCTCAAGGTGCGGGCTGTTACGCGCTGCCGCCAGATTATCTGCCGTGATGTAATAGATCTTTTCCTGCTTCTCGACCATCCGCTCAATATACTGATCCAGCGAGACATGCGTCGGATCGCCTTCAGCCGTGGAGGCAAAACGCAACAGACCACCGATCTTTTCGCGATTCGTATAATCTTCCGCCGGCCCTTCCTTCAGCACATTGCCGAACTGACCCCAGAACTTCTCGTACTTTTCGTTATCATCCTTCGCCATTTTTTCCAGCAGGCCAAGAATCCGCTTCGTATTCGCCGTACGGATATTATCGATCTTTTTATCTTCCTGCAGCAGCTCACGCGAGACATTCAGCGGCAGATCGTCTGAATCCACGATACCCTTCACAAAGCGCAGATAACGCGGCATCAACTTATCTGCTTCATCCATGATGAACACGCGGCGCACATATAGCTTCACACCATGCTTCTGCTCACGTTCCCACAGATCAAACGGCGCGCGACCCGGAATATACAGCAGCGACGTATAGTCATGACTGCCTTCCACCCGGTTATGCGCCCAGGTCAGGGCTTCTTCAAAGTCACTACTAACGTGCTTATAAAACTCCTGATATTCCTCGTCTTTGATGTCTGACTTATTCCGCATCCACAAGGCAGTACCGGTATTCACCTTTTTCCATTCCGGGGCCGGTGTTTCCGTCGCTTTGTTATCTGCGTCGTCTTTCTGCTCAGCATCGTCAGCGGCGTCATCTTTTTTGTCATCGTCTGCAGCCGGTGGTGGCGCCGGTGGCTGTTCCAGCATTTCAACCGGCATCGCAATATGATCAGAAAACTTATTCACGACCGAACGTAGGCGCCAATCATCCAGATAGTCCTTTGCGTCTTCGTTCAGATGCAGGGTAACAGTCGTACCCCGCTGTGCACGTTCAATCGTTTCCAACGTGTAGCTGCCTTCGCCACTCGACTCCCAGCGCACACCCTCAGCCGCAGACAAACCAGCCCGACGTGTTTCCAGCGTCACCTTATCGGCCACGATAAAGGCCGAATAAAATCCGACACCAAACTGGCCGATCAAGGCACTGTCTTTGGTCTGATCACCAGACAGTTCAGCCAGAAACTTTTTCGTACCAGAGCTGGCGATGGTACCAATTGTTTCACCAACTTCAGCCCGGCTCATGCCGATACCATTGTCCTCAATCGACAAGGTATTCGCGTCTTTATCCACGTGCAGGCGAATCCGCAGCTCAGGATCGCTCTCATACAGTGCATCGTCTGCCAATGCCTCAAACCGCAGCTTTTCTGCCGCGTCCGACGCATTGGAGACCAGCTCACGCAAAAAGATTTCTTTGTTGCTGTATAACGAACGAATTACCAGATTCAATACCTGGCTGACTTCGGCCTGAAAAGTCAGGGTTTCTTTCTGTCCACTCATAATTTGGTTATCTCTCCGTGAAAGTGGGGGAAGATTTCGCCAGACATGGGGTTATATAGCCCTGAATTCAACCCTGCGCAGATCACTGGTGACATGACTTAATCTATCTCCGTCCCTGTCCCTGATAATAACGAAACCGCGCCATACGATACCGGGCAATCAAAGCGATGGAGTTATCAAACACTACGCTCAGTGGTTTGTAACGCGTAACGTAACGCGATACAATCTGCGGCATGATTACCGGATTCCGACACAAAGGCCTGGAAGTTTTCTACAAAACAGGAACAACCCGAGGCATTCAGACAACACATGCCGCAAAACTGCGACGGATACTGGCGTTGCTGGACGTTGCCACAGGCCCGGAAGATCTGAGTATCCCTTCCTTCAGGCTACACCAGCTAAAGGGCGAACTGAACAGACACTGGTCAATATGGGTTAACGGTAACTGGCGAGTGACCTTTCGCTTTACCGGCACAGATGTCGAGCTGGTCAATTATGTTGATTACCATTAGAGGCACAATGCCATGATGAAAAACCCGCCGCATCCTGGCGAACTGTTGTACGAAGATGTCATTACCGACCTGGGCCTGAGCGTCACAGAAGCCGCTGACCAGCTAGGCATGTCTCGCGTAGCACTATCTCGTGTATTGCATGGCCGGGCAGCGATCAGCACTGATCTGGCCTTGCGCCTGGAAATGGCAGGTATCAGCACTGCCCGGGCCTGGCTTGCGATGCAGACAAATTATGATCTAGCCCAGGCAAAACGACGGCCCCAACCAACTATTCGTGTTCTGAAGAATCAACATCCCCATGAAACCTTGCAACAACATGCCCCGGGATAGGGGATCCAAACACATCAGGCATATTGCGGCCGCACTGCCTGTGGCCAGGTCGCTGGCTGCTGTACTGCCCGGACCGACCAAGCATCATAGGCCTGTTGCAAACGTAGCCAATGACTTGCAGAGGGCTTTCTGAACGTTCGGGCCAGACACGCAGCCAGCTCTGGTGTTATCGCCGCCTGTTCATGCACAACCTTCGCTAAATCGTCCGGATTCATCTGCAAATGCTCAGCTGCCTGTCCGATACTCAGCGATAAAGGTTCCAGAATAAGTTCCTGCAAAATAGCGCCCGGGTGGGCAGGGTGATACATACTCATCAGTGATAATCCTCATAATTCACAACCTCAACATGGCATAACCTGAAACGAAAGGTTACACGCCAATTACCACTCACTGTCACTGACCAGGTCGCATTACGCTCTCCCCGCAGTTTATGAAGCCTGAGGCCAGGCAAATCCATATCATCAGGCCTTCTGGCCTGATCCGGATTAGTCAGAATTAAGCGCAAGCGATTTTTGTGGTGAGACTGAATACCCGACGCATCACCCGACTCATAAAATTTTTTGAGGCCTTTATGCTTAAAACTCGTGATCATCGCTGGTTGGAAACATAGATGTCACAGCAACTTATTTGCGACGGGGTGGCATCAGATCGGTGATCGTACCCTCTGCCATTTCAGCCGCCATACCAATAGACTCGTTCAGGGTCGGATGTGGATGAATAGTCAGCCCGATATCTTCTGCATCTGCACCCATCTCCAGCGCCAATACTGTCTCACCGATCAGTTCGCCTGCGTTGCGTCCGACGATGCCGGCTCCCAGGATACGCTTTGTTTCCGGATCAAAGATCAGCTTGGTCAGACCTTCTGAACGATGAATGCCGAGTGCACGACCAGAGGCAGCCCAGGGGAAGACGCCTTTTTCAATCGCAATGCCTTGTTCCTTCGCCTCAGTTTCGGTGAGGCCCATCCAGGCGACTTCAGGGTCGGTATAAGCGACAGACGGAATCGTCAACGGATCAAATAAAGCCGGCAGCCCGGCAATCACTTCTGCGGCCACGTGTCCCTCATGCACCGCCTTGTGCGCCAACATCGGATTACCGACGATGTCGCCAATCGCATAGATATGCGGCACATTGGTTCGCATCCGCTGATCCACTGCAATATAGCCACGCTCGTCTACCTGCACACCAGCTGCCTCAGCGTTGATCTGTTTGCCATTCGGGATACGTCCGACGGAAACCAGCACCCGATCATACACTTGTGGTTCCGATGCCTTATCTCCGGCAAAGGTCACATGTAAACCATCATCCTGCGCACTGATTCCATCTACCTTGGTATTCAGCCAGATCTGCTGCACCTGTTTCTGCAACCGTTGTTGCAATGGCTTCACCAGATCACGATCACACCCTGGCATTAGACCAGGCTGAAGCTCAACGATATCGATCTGGCTGCCGAGCGTCGCATACACAGTCGCCATTTCCAGACCAATGATGCCGCCGCCGATAATCAGCATCCGCTCTGGAATATCGGTCAGCTCCAGCGCCTCAGTCGAATCTATCAAACGCGGATCGTCGTTCGGAAAAACCGGGATCTGCACCGGGCGCGATCCGGCAGCAATGATGCAATGCTCGAACTGCACCCGGGTCTGTTGGCCATCTTCTGCCGTGACCTGAATCACGTGATCCGTCTCAAACCGACCAGTGCCCTGTAATACCTGCACCTTGCGTTGTTTCGCGAGGGCTGCCAGCCCGCCAGTCAGCTTACCCACCACCTTTTCTTTTCCCACCCGCATCGCATCCAGATCAATCTCCGGTGCCGGATATTTCACCCCCATCACTTCCAGCTCAGCGGCTTCGTTGATCACTTCTGCTGTGTGCAACAATGCCTTAGAAGGGATACAACCAACATTCAGGCAAACCCCGCCCAGGGTCGGATAGCGCTCTATCAATACCACACTCTGGCCCAGGTCTGCCGCCCGAAAAGCAGCACTATAGCCGCCTGGCCCGGCACCAAGTACCACTACCTGAGTTTGTATGTCCTGACGCATAATGTTGTCTCTGTATCAATTAAAGAGTTGAAATGTCGTGCAATCCTATCAGTTTACAAGGCAACACAGCCTGTGTCACCACCAGCACCAGCTAGTTGATAACCCTGCTGCATCACCGGTGCCATGATGGTGGACTGAACAACTGATGCTGCGGGTGATGTTGCAAGATACTGATCATCCGATGGTAATGATCTTCCCTGCAATAATGTTGCCTGTAGTGGTCTAATAATCTCGTACCACACGAAGGGGTAAGTTACCCTGACCCT